>CAZNGK010000079.1:0-7086 GCA_964572575.1 uncultured Thermoplasmatales archaeon
TTGACAAAACTTACCAAATGATTTAATCGTTGTTTCCTGATGCTAAAATAAAAGTCTGACATTTTTTCATTCATAAGACTAAATAGAGAAGATAATACATATTCCTGTGTTCATTAAAATTAGTTGTAATTCTTATTATCACCCTTCTAACAGCTTATTAAGAATTTCTTCAACAACTTTTTCAGGAGGGATAGAAGTAGTGTCTATAACCAGATCATATATTGATTTATCATTTATGTCGATTCCATAAAATTTTTTATATCTTCTCTCCTCGCTTTTTTCTCTCTCCTTTGTATCCACCTTTCTCTCGAATATATCTCCTCCTTCCCTTTCAACTATCCTTCTTATCCTCTCCTTCTCCTCGCAATCAAGCCATATTTTAAATGCGTTTATCTTTTTCAAGTGAGCAATCCATCCAGAAAGGCGTCCTTCTACAATTGCATTTCCTTCTCTTATAATCTCTTCCTGCCTTTTATCTATTTCAATATCAATTTCCGGATTATTTTCGCAATATTTCTCAAAATCTTTTAGTTTCATTCCTTTGCTTTCAGCCATTTCCCGAAAAATTTCACCCATGTTAATGTACTTCATTTCAAGCTTTTCTGCCAACATTTTTGCTACTGTTGTTGTCCCTGCTCCTGGCAATCCGCTTATTGTTATCGCTTTCTTTCCCATTTTAATCGCAGAATATATTGAATTACTTGCGTTAGAGGAATGGACAGTAACATATATAGAAGGATCCAGTTAGGGAAAAGAAAAGAAGACTTAAAAAAGCTTACATGAAGTGCCCAAGGGGTGTCGAAATAATAGTGCATATTTGGATTCATCAAAAATTCCCATATCCAAGTAAATATTGGAACAAAAATGATGAGCGTAATAGGCATGAGTTTCATCTGTTTCGAAGAAACTTGACTTTGCTTTGCCATTATTTCTGTTTGCATCTTCTGCATTTTCTTTATCATATATTTATTCTGGCTTTTCAATGCCTCTCTATATTTTCTCTGAAAGGCAGAAACCATCTCCTGCACCTTCGCCATTTCTATCCAGTCAACAGCAATATGCCTTATGATGGCAGAAATTACAATAACTATAGAGCCTGCAATAAAGATGGTAAGTACTGGATAGCTATAGTTAAAACCTAAGAGAGGTTGAAATACTATGCCAACTGCATTTCCTAAAGCAGTTCTTAAACGCTGATCGAATATGATAAGCATTGATATCATGAGCAGGAGAAAAAATCCCATTGAAGATTGCTGTTTAGCCATTATTCAAGCACCCTTAATATTTCTTCAGCTGCTTTATAAACTTTTCCCTCCTCATTTTTCACAATTTTCACAGTTGCATTTACAAAGCTCGCATAACTTACTGCAGCCATTCTGTTGATTTGCTGATGCATATTTATCTCATTAATTGCTTCCTCATCTCTTTGCCTTATTCCTTCATCTTTCTTCCTTCTCTTCTCTATATCCTCTGCTTCAGCTTCAATTAAAACAATAGCCATTGGTTTTAATATAGAAAGCACATCATATGGTAAGCCAGGCAAGTAGCCATATGGCGTTTTAATAGTACAATGGGTATCGATAATAACATTTTCTTTTTCAGCAATTTTTTTTGCAGCTTCTTTCTGCAGTTCTCTCTGCCTTTCATATGGAAGTTTTCTCATTTCATCTCTGTTTTCAACAAGCTTTCTTTCTTTTGCCAAACTGAACATTACATCTCCATAATTGACTATTTCAATATTCTTTCTTTTTAGCAATTCCTGCAAGACTGTCGTCTTTCCAGCCCCAGGTATGCCTGCAACTACTATTCTCATTCTTCTACTCCTAAAAACTTCCTGATTACAGGATGCATTTCCATTGCCTGCTCCCTAGCAATATCTTCGTATAGTCTTATCACAATTCCTACAGTAAGCAAAACACCTGTCCCAGAAGTTTGCCCTACCGTGCCGACTAAATTGGCAAAAATGGCAAGCAGTCCCACTATCAGAGAGCTCAAAATGGTTAAAGCTGGAATATATCTTGCCAGTATCTTCTTTAGAACTCTCGGATCTCTCCTGAAGCCCGGAATTTGCATACCTGAGCTTTCTATCTGGCGTGCTACAGCATCTGGTCCCATATTTGTTGTTTCTATCCAGAATTTTCCAAAGAATACACAACCAGTTAAGAAGACTGCGCTGTATATTATTATCCTCAGAGCCATTTGCCATGGCTCATGACCCTGTAAATAGCCTATGTATTTTCTGTCAATCATTGGTAGGAACCATGAATATAATCCATTGGGACGGGTTAGATACCACAGTCCTCCTGCTGCTGGATTGGTTGCTCCCTCTGGATAGCTTCCAATCCACCAGGCATGACCAATTAAGGGGATTTTGCTTCGCCATAAAATTAGACCAAACATGTTGAGGTTTGCCATTAATGCAGACATTAAGATAACAGGAATATTGGAAGCATATAAAAGGCGGAGAGGATATCTTCCCCTAGCTCCCCTTACTCTGCCATGAGCCAAAGGAAGTTCAACACGCGATGACTCTGCATAAACGACGAAAACGAAAATTAAAATGGTGCCAAGCAGGGCAATTACAGGATTGGGCGGAGAAATAAATATTTTCTCAAAGCCTCCTCCCATTAGTTCGCTCAGCGACATTTGGCTTGTTAGAAATATTGTTTTTGGAATTGTTCCTGCAGGCGGATTATCAACACTAATAGTTTCGCCAGCAGTTGATGGTAACCAGCTGAATAAACCGGTGACTATTGCGCTGGATACGCCAGCAGCAATGAAAAGCGAGACTCCAGAGCCAATGCCCCATTTTGAAATTACTTCATCCATCCAGAAAACCAGCATGCCCCCTACAAATAGTTGGAGAATTATTATACCTCTTGCCGCCGTTCCACCTATAGAAGCAACTAACTGCGAGCTTGGGCTGAGATAGCCAAATACTTGTGGAACTGCCTCAACCAGAATCATTATTACAACGAGGAACTTTTGAAATCCCTGATAAAGTGCCCTGTCATCTGGGTCTTGCAAATCCAGATTTATGATTTTTGCTCCAACAAAAAGCTGGAGAATAATGGAGGCTGTAACAATTGGTCCTATTCCGAGATGAATTATACTTCCGCTTGCTCCAGCAATGACAAAACGGAATTGCTCAAAAATATCTGTGCTACCTGGATCAAGCCCGTAAATCAGAATTTGTGAGAGAATGTAGTAGATGACCAAGCAAAGGGCAGTCCATAGCAACTTTGTTCTAAATGGAACATGCCCCTTAGGCTTCTTAATTGCAGGCCATCTTTCTACCAGCGGTTTAAATACATATAGCTTACTCTCTCCAGCCATATTATCCCACTATTACTTCGCCTCCAGCCTCTTCTATCTTTTCCACAGCTTTTGATGTCGCTTCCTTCACAACAACTTTAACAGCTCTATTTATGGAACCTGTGCCCAATAGCTTGTCAAACCCCATTTCTGTCAGATTTATTTCTTCTCCTTCAATCAAATTTAAATCTTTTATATTTATAACTTTTTTCTCTCTTTTTAAACCATGCCTCACAAACCCTCTTCTCCCCCAATGAAGTTTAACATGTTTATGTTTTCCTGCTCTTCCCTTTCCTCCTCTGCTTCCCTTACCTCTATGCTTCTTCTTGCTCCCATAACCATGAGTTTTTGAGCCTCTCAATTTCTTTGTTTTCTCCCTCATATCATCCTCCTTATCAACTCATTTATTGCCTCCCCTCTATATCCAGCAGAACCTCCAAGTTTATATGCCTTCTTTATTGACTTATATCCTTTGCGAGGAGGGTGTAGGCGTATACATGGATTTGTTATATTTTTTAATTTTTCTCCATTCTTCAGCTTTTCAATTGCCTCCTCAACATTTTCAACATTGCCTCTTTTCTCAAGCAAAAGCCTGAGAGTTTCATCATCAATTTCTCCCCAGGTGACGTAATCCTTAACTTTCTGAAGCATTCCTTTATAACTTGGGGTAGGAGGAATAATTGTACAGCTGTTTATCCTGCGTAGATTCAACATTTCCAGCGTATCTCTTATTTCCCTATTTGCATTTATGGTGCTCCTTATTCTCACCACTGCATACATTATACTCCACCTACCACTCCAGATGCAATCCTCAACTTCTCTTTCTTATCTTCTGGAATCTTATATAATGTTGTCTTCTTCAACGCATCAAAAACAGCCTTCGCATAATTAATGGTAGTCCTTGTCTGCCCCTTTGCAACCCCCCATGCATCTTTTATTCCAGCGAGGCGAAGCACAACCTTGGCAACATCTCCAACAGCAAGTCCAACGCCACGCGGTGCAGGCTTTAGGGTTACCCTTACAGACCCGCATTTTCCTTCTACTTTAAACGGAAGTGTATGAGATGTGCCACATCCACATTCCCAAGAACCACATCCTCTGTTTATTTCAATAATATTAAGTTTTGCTTTTTCAACAGCCTTCCTTATTGCCATCCCTACTTCCTTATCTTTTGCCTGCCCCATACCAACAAAACCATCTTTATTTCCGATGATAACATTAACTCTGAATTTTGTCCTTCTTCCTGAGTCTGTCATTCTCTGAACCATGTTGACATCAATAACCTCATCCTCCAGCTCCGGCAAGAGCATGTCAACAATTTCAACCTCTCTCAAAGGTAATCCACTCTTCAATGCCTGGCTCATTGAAGTAATTTTGCCTTCCATTACAAGCTTTCCCAACCTAGTTTTTGGTATCCATTCCTCAGTCATATTCTTCCTCTATCTTCTTCTTTACTTCTTCCACCTTTTCCGGTATTTTTTCATTTATATGCTTCCCATATAGTCTATCTTCTGGCGGAATTACTTCTTCACTATATGGAACACTTACTCCCGCATCAACAACTCCTTTCAACGCAGCAAATACATTTGCCCCTCTGCGAGGAGTATGGAGACCAATATCCAAAATACCTTCTTCAATTCCATTTTTTAAAGCCCTTTTGCCTGCTAACATGCCTGTAAGATATGCTGCTGGTGCATTTGAAAAGCTGTGTTCCCATCCATATTTTTTCAAATCACTTCCCATTGCAGAGGCTACAATTCTATCTCCATCCATTTCATATAACGAAAACTGGATCCTGATATTCTTATTTGATCTTCTAACTACAACACGGGGCTTTCCTGATTTGAGTAAAGCAAACCTCTTCCTGTAATTTGTTTTTCCTTCCCTTCTCCTTCTGAAAGTCTTACTCATTCTCTTCCACCTTATATCCTTCCATTTCTAAATGTAGTTTTACATGTGCCTTACTCTTGAATTGCCCTCCCTTAGCTCTTCTATAATAAAGGCGATAAACCTTTCTGCTAATTAATCCTTTATCCCTTAACTCTCTAAGATAGGCTCTGATGGGACGGATTGTTTGTATCCATCTTCTTTTACGAGGCAGTCTTGCAGTTGCCTTCCCTTTTCTTGAGCCATGTCCCTTCCTTCTTCCCTTGCTTTTCTGGAGCATTCTCTTCCTTATTCTTCCTCTCGATATTCCTTTCTTTTTCTTTGCCTTAATAATACCTTGATTGATTAAATTTTTAATATCTCTCCTTGTAACTGCTTTCTCAATTTCTTCTAATTGCTCTGGGTCCATCCATACACGATTTTCACCACATTTCAACAGTTCTGCAGCGAGTCTGCGTTGATTCCTCAAATCCATTTACAACACCCTATTCAGGACTCTTATACCCATTTCATCTGCTTTTGCAATAATCTCCTCCCTCTTCTTCTTTCCAACCCCATGGGCTATTCTTATTGCCTCCTTATCTGCATCGATTCCCTCAAGTTCCTTAACATTATGAACGAGCCTTTCCCTAAAGCCTGAGGGATGCAATCCTCTAACTTTTTTGGGAGCAGAATAGCCGATACGTGGCACAGGAGGACGGTAGCCATAATGCCTGCGCTGTTTTGAATGCCTCCCGCGAGGACGGCGCCATGTGTCACGGAGCTTTTTAAATTGCCATAATTGCTGTCTTATGAAAGAAGGTTTTCTTTTTCTTTCCTGAATTAATCTTTTTATTTCTTCATCAATTTTTGCCTTCTTCTTTGGTGGAGTTTCAACAATTTTTACTTCTTCCTCTTCCATTTCATGCACCCTTACTAACTATATATATTCCATCTTGGAACACTCTTATGTCTCTATCTTTCACGCGAGTTGCAAATTCTATATTTGCTGCTGTCTGTCCAACTTCTTCTCTATTTATTCCTTCAATTATCACTTCATCTCCTTTAATGCTTACTTTAACATCTCCAAATATTTTTGCTTTCCTTGGGAATTTCTCCCCCAGGAAATTTTCTATTATTACCTCATTTCCTTTAACACTTACTTTCATTGGAAAGTGAGAATAGACGATTTTCATTTTATATGTAAATCCCTCTGTAACTCCTTTAATCATATTTCTGATGTGGGCTTCGAAAGTTCCTACCAGAGCTTTTTCATTTCTTCTCGCCATCTCACATCTTATCTCAATTTTATTATCTTTCTTTTCAATGTTTATTTTTGGGTGATAAAAATTCCTTTCCAATTTTCCTTTTGGTCCCTCTATAACAACAACGCCCTCCTTAATCTCTGCATTCACGCCCTCAGGAATTTCCACCTCTCTTATAGCCACAGGAATCATTTTAATCACTTAGTAAACATAAGCAAGCAATCTTCCGCCAATTCCTTTTTCTTTGGCTTCATATTGCGAAATTATTCCTTCATTAGTGCTTAAAACAAGCACACCAAAGTTTTCTGCAGGCAAGTAACGAGCCTCCCATTTTTCAAATTCATCTTTCTTAATAGCATATCTCGGCTTTATTACATTGCAGTCATTTATATTTCCCTTCAATTTAACTTTAAATACTCCCCCTTTTCCATCATCAATCCATTCAAATGCTTCAACATATCCATGCTCCTGCAACACTTTCAAAACTCTTCCAATTAGCTTCGAAGCTGGCTTTACTGTACACTCTCGCTTACCTACTCTTTCTGCATTTTTTATTGCCGATAATGCATCTGCCAGTGGATCGTTCAACATTTTACCCCATATATACCTAAGCTTCTTAAAGCTTTCGGGTAAATGAAAA
>CAZNGK010000080.1:0-7054 GCA_964572575.1 uncultured Thermoplasmatales archaeon
CTCTGCTACAAATTCTCTTTTTTGAAAGCAATTTTTAAAAACGAACTTTTTAAAGATACATTTATCAATTATTGTAGATTTATGAAAAGCAGGGGCCGGTAGATCAGGGGAAGATCGCTTGCTTCGCAAGCAAGAGGTCGCGGGTTCAAGTCCCGCCCGGTCCATGTTACCTTTGCTGACTTGTCAGCATCTCTTTTGCTGGTATGCCAGCATAAACCTTTCCCTTCTTTAGTTTTTTATTTTTTGTTACTAAACTTTTTGCGCCAATGACAACGTTATCATCTATATGCACGCCTGGCATTATGAAAGATTCTCCTCCAATCAGACAGTTTTTACCTATTTTTACTTTCTTTATAATGAGTTTGTCCTCTGCCAAATGGGCAGTAATTAATGCCCTTCCTCCTATCATGGTGTTCTCACCTATTTCCATAACACAAGGATCTGCTATCCATTCTTCACCGGCAAGAAAAACATTCTTACCTATTTTGCATCCTATCAAGGAAAGATAGAATGATTTTATTGGAGGAAGAACAAAAATATTTATGAGCTTGTAGGCAGGATAATATAAAGCAAAATAAAGAGAATATTTAAAAGTGGTTTTATCTTTGAGAGTCTTGGCATATTCTCCCTCTTTATATTTCAATCTGAGAACATTTATGAAAAAGGCTGTTGAAAAGATTGCAGAAAAAATTAAAATCAGGTAGGCAACAACAATTGCTATTGAAAAAAGGAAAAGATTGAGAATCGAAGTTAATGGAAAAAATTTTATAAAGAAATATAGGAAAGTCGCTGGAAAGAAAATTGCTATTGCATAAGCAATGATTGGAATCAGGAAAAGCAATGCAACTCTTGTTATACTCACTAAGGACGCATCAAACTTCTTCTCTTCCCCTCTGTATTTCATAAAGGTAAATTCTGTTGCTTTTAAAGATATTTCCCGAGTTTAGGAAACTAATCAACAATAAGTTTACTGCACTATTACCTGCTGTTTTTGCCTGAAAGCTTTTACTTCTTCCAAACTCGGCATTTCTATTTTGAATTGTTTCTTTCTCTGATTATATTCTTCCTTTCCTATTTCATCCAGAATTTCTCTTCCTGTCTTCCTCACTTCATCTAATTTTTCATTTACCTTATCAATTGTATCTCTTAAGATGAAAGCAAGGGCAACCAGTAAATTTTTGAAGAAAATTGGAAATCCTTCAAATACTACATCTCTTTCTGGCACTCTTACTCTCCATGCCGGCTCTTCTCCAAAATCTGATACAGGTATGCCCATGCCAGCCTCAAGTTCATCAGAAAAAGTTGGGTCAAGCTGAATCCATCCTCCATTAACGTAAAGTTCTGCACATCCATGTAAGGAATCAAGGAAGCCAAGCATCTCATAGGTTTCTCTAATTATTGGATCATCTTTAATCATTATATCAAACATTTCCTGTGTTGGAGCAAGTGCATAAAGTCTATATCTAGCCCTTATTCCTCCTGCACGTGCAAGTGCAATCAGTAAGTTCATTTGATCCAAGCATACACCTCCTTTACTTCTGAGTACACCCACTGCTCCTCTCATTGGTTTAAAAACCAAATATTTTTGATTTTTCACAAAATAGAATATTGATTTTGCATATTCTAAGGGTTCTTTGTCATATGCTCCCAATTTTTTAGCAACTGCTCTTATAGCAGGTGAATCACATTCACAAAGCCTAGTTGGACGGAGATATTTCTCTTCACTTACAGCTGGCAGGTCATTGTAATCTTCCAATTCTTTTGTGCTGTCATAGTTGCTCTCATCATCTAAATGTGCCCACGGGGGCTTTGAATGCTTTAACCTCCTTTTCCACGCTCCCATATTTTTTGCCACTGTCTTTGGATTTCTTGCTATAACATATAGCAAGGGTGCCGTCGTTTTAAGGAAATTCTTTACTAAAGGCAGGGGAATAATATCTCCCTTATCTGCAAGTTCATGCAACCATTTCATTTTTTCACCTCAACTCCTCAACCATTAATTCTCTCATTAAATTTCCACAACCTTTTGCTTCTGCACCAACCATCCTTGTTATCTCTCCATCAATAACAATTCCTTCCCTCCCACATTCTGGACACGCCTCAAGCAGTTTAACTTTATCTCCGGTCGTTATAAATCCTGGATAGCTGTTTGCAGCTGGGTCAAGGAAAGCAAATCTACCTTCCTCTCCATAGCTTACCTGTTCACCATTTTCATCCAAAACCATTGGGTAAATCCATGGCGGAAAATGCTTATAGCGGGCTTCACATTCCAGCGCCAAACCATTCATTTCAGACATCCCATAAACATCTCTATAATTGTTTCCGGATATTCCAAAAATTTCTTCTATTCTTTTTGAAAATTCTTCTGATGAAATTTTCTTATTTTCATAAATCTTCCATCCACCTCCAGTAATTATAACTGAGTTGCTTTCTCCCAGGTTCAAATAAACTCCTTGCTCTTCCATTATATTCATTAAGTCATGTAACTGAAATGGAAAGGTAAGCATATATATCTGCAGTCCCTCCCTGTCTATTTCCTGCAATAATTTAATGAGCTTCAATTGTCCTTTATGCATTGCCTTTTTTATCAATGCCAGCTTGAATTTATCTCCTATCCCATTGATTTGTCCAGACATAATACGAACAATGTCAAGGGTGAGGGCTCTCTCTGTCAGGAAATGTCTGTTGCTTTCTTTAAAAATTCTGGTTCCCTCTGAAATCCATCTCCCCATTGTCAAATGAGTTTTCACTGGTCCTGGATAAATAAATTGTGCATTTTCATCTGGAGGATATATTGAGAAAAGAAGTATTTTGTCTGCAGAATAAAACATTCTCTTCCTAGTAACTTCATCTCTGAACATAAAACTGAATTTTCCTGTAGTTCCTGAAGAATGAGTCACCACTCCTCCAAGTTTATTTTCTGCCCATACAAGAAAATCTTGGAGAGATCTTCCATCAAAATCAAAGTTACCTATATCTACAGAGCAAATTCTATAGAGCCATTCATATAATTTGCGAGGCTCCTCAGAGGGGTAATCTTTAAAAATTTTATCTGGAACCAATGGTATCTTAGAGAAATCTTCCTCACTTTTTATATCTTCAGGTGAAATGCCATTATCTTTGCAATATCTGTGATAAAAAAGGTTGTTTGAATAATGATGGGTAAATGCCTCCTTTATAGCTTCAAATCTTTTTTTCTTTATCTCTTCTGCATTGTAAAGATAATAGTCATCTAAGCCAAAAATCATTTCATCCACCTTTCTCCATCTTTCAGGGGAAAGATAGAATATTCTCTTCAGATTTTCCGCCAGATAATTCATGGGTTTTTATTATGCTCATACATATAATTTTTCTTTAAAAAAACATTAAACATTGTTAAAAAAAAATTTATTTTTATAGTAAAGAAAATAGTAAAGAAACGGGAATGAAGAGGTAACCTATACTTTACCACAGAATTTTTGTTCAATAATTTTATTCGATAAACTACCATTTTGCTTAATAAACTCCCCGAAACAAAACACAATCAAAAGATATATTAAACATCTATATATCGACACATTCACTTTTAGCATCCACAAAATTACTTTGAGGGCATCCACAAAATTCCTTTTCCTTTCCTTATTTTATCTTCTTTTATGCTCCTCAAAAATTCTGCAATTTCCAATCCTGTTTTGGAGAGAAAATATCTTTTTTCTTCATCTTGCTCTAGTACGCCATCATCTTTAAGCTTTTTTAAATGAAAACTCAGTTTTGGATTATCTTCAATTTCAAGTTCTTGTGCTATTTTTGTGAAAGGATATTTCCTTCCATCTGAAAGTAGACTTATAATTTTCCTCCTGATATAATTGGATATGGAGTCAGAGAGAATGCCAAGGTGAATATCTGCTATTAAATCTTGAAGAATTTTTCTTTCTCTTTCCTGCATATTCTTCAAATTTGCAGAAAAAATGAGTTGGCAATTTTTTGAAGAGGCTTTCTTATTCAGCCATTCAAGAAAATCTCTAACTTCCTCAACCTTATTTTTTCTGAGCAAATATTCTATATTTGTTAAGAGAATAACGTCTCCATCCTTTATATTATTTACAATATCCTTCTTTATCTCCTCTACACTTCGTGGTTTCAGTTCCTTTTCTAAAGGAATTATTACAGAGCCCTCAATTTCTCTTACTTTATCCATCTCTCTCGTTATGCATATTCCTCTTCCTTTTTTAGCAAGTTTAGAAAATCTTTCAAAACAGTCTTCTTCATCATAAAAATCCTCAAATTTTTTGAATTTAATATCCTCTATTGCAGCCAATATACTGCTCTCCAGTTCCTCAATGTTGAATGGCTTTCTGATATAATCAGAGGCTCCTTCTTTCATTGCCTTTATTGCAGTATCAACTGTTGCATATGCAGTTATCATGACAACTGGAAGAGAGGGATTTCTTTTCTTTATTTCTCTAAGCGTTTCAATGCCGTCCATTTCAGGCATTTTTATATCTAAAAAAACAATGTCTGCATTCTCAATTTTTTCCAAGCATTCTTTTCCAGAACTTGCAGTCATTACTCTATATCCATATACTTCCAAAGCTGTTTTGGCTGCATCAAGAATGCTCTCATCATCATCAACGAATAATATCCTTTTCATCATGTAGCTCCCCCCTTCAGCAATATATGAAATGTTGAGCCTTTCCCGAGCCTGCTTTCAGCCCATATTTTGCCTCCATGGCTCTCAACAACATTTTTGGCTATTGCAAGGCCCAAGCCGGCGCCTCCATCCTTTCCAGTGTAGAATGGCTCAAATATTTTTTCTATCTCATCTGCTGGAATTCCCCTTCCATTATCTTTTATAATCAAATGGGTAAATGCTCCATTTTCCTCTGCTATTAATGATATTTTTCCCTTTCTATCGGTATATTTGACTGCATTTTGGATTACATTTTTCAAAGCTTTTTCAATCAATTTTTTATCTCCCTCCACAGTAAGTGATTTCTCTATATTTATCTCGACCTTTTGTTTCTTCTCACGAATTATATCTTCAAGTTCTGATATAATATCCTGAACAACATCTTTTACATAAAATTTTTCTTTTCTCAATTCCAATTCCTTTATATCTATTGAAGGAATTTGAAGCATGTCATTAATGAGTTTTGTTAATTTTTCAATATTTTTTGCCATCTTTTCAAGCTTTTCTTTTTGAACATCATTTAATTTTCCAAGCTTCTCTCTAATCAGCAAATCATTGTATGTTTTTATTGCAGTGAGAGGAGTTTTTAATTCATGAGCTATAATGTCTATAAAAGTGGATTTCATTTTATCAAATTTTGCTTCTGTAAGTCTCTGATAGGCTTCCTCAAGTTTCCTCTTTCTCTCTGCAAGTTCTTCTATCAGTTTTTCTCTGCTCAGTAAAGTTATCCTTTCCTCTTCAAGTATTCCCTTAGGAAGTTTTTTAATGAATTCATATCTGTACATCTCCTCTTTTATGTTATCCGGAAGTTTACGAAAATTTTCTGTAATTTTCCTTGGAGCGTTTTCTCCAAAAAATCTTTTGAAAAGAGGATAACATCTTCTCATGAATTTTACAAATTTTTCTTCCATCTTTCTATCATCATATTTGTATATGGAATGGAATTCTATCCCTCCCTTCTTATTTATAAAGACCCCTTCAATATCTGCAGAAATTCTTAGCTCTTTAAGCTCTTCCATTCTGCATTCTCTGACTGCAGGTTCCATAACCAATTTGAAGTAAGCAAATGGAATAAACCATTTAATCAATCTCCTATCTATTTTTTTCATTTCCATTCTCAACTCTTCAACAACCTTTTCGTATGGTACAAAAGCCACGTATAGTTCGATGAGTTTTGTAATTAAATATGAAAATGCTTCGCACAATTCCTTTTCTCCAATCTCTCCAATTGTTTCTTCCAGGGGCTTAGTCACCAATCTTTCATCTACACCAATAAAGCATGAAGAAATGAAAGGATATTTTTCCTCACATTCTTCCAAAACATTTTCTACGCTTTCTATTCCCATTAATGGAGATATTTTTCTTATCAAATAATTTGAGAGTTTTTCAAAAGCTCTGAGAAGGGCTATATCTTCTCTAAGTAAAATCTTATATTCCTCCCCTTTCTCACTTTTAATCGAGGAAATAAGGCTTTTTTGAGCAAATATAACCATTACTTCAATAATGATAATGCTAATTGGATAAAAAAGCACGCCATAGATTGGTAGATTTAAGGAAAGTTCAATAAATGAATAAATAAAAAGAACAGGGACAATTGAAAGAGAAATTAAAAACCATAGCAAATATTTTCTTCTATACATCCTGTAGACTGTGATAACTATGCCAAGAATCAGAAGTGAGAGCAGAAGATTTATTAAAAGTAATGCAAGAACTCCAGTCATTTAACCACTCCTTTCCAGTCTAAATATATTTTTACAACTCCATATACTATTATAAACAATCCAACCAAGATAAGGAAGTATGAAAACAATCTTATTTCATAAATATCCTCTCCCACAAAAATCCATGGCAGAAGAAAGAAAATATAGCCTGCTAAAAGCATAAATGCACCAAAAACAAGTATGTTTCCCATTCTCACTTTCACTAACTTCATTAGCTTTGAAAAATAATGATATGATATACCAGCTAAGAATAAGGAGAGGATTGTGAATGCTATAAGGATTATATGAATCATATTATTAAAAAAGGTATGATTTAAAAAAATTTGGGAAAGAGGCTTAGCTGTAGCCTCCTATCTTAAGCGATGGGTCTCCAAGTAAAACCCATTCCTGAACTGTTTTGCAGTCAATGTTATCTTTCATTACTGGAAAGTTTGAAACATAGTTTGTAATGGCAGTCGAATGTATATCACCAAGCACATCTATCTTCTCCTGTCCATATATTCTGAAAAATTCTATATCAATCCATCCTCCCAAGCCTTGGATACAGTCAGGGATACCATCGTTATTATAGTCCCCTATATATCCATATCCCAGTCCCGTGCATCCTATTGTAGCTATACTCCCTCCATCTATCTTGCGAGCAAGCCACCAGCTCCAGCACTCA
>CAZNGK010000081.1:0-6960 GCA_964572575.1 uncultured Thermoplasmatales archaeon
TAATCAATGCAAATAGGGTATAAAAAACATACTCGTAACTACGAGCTCGTGGGGAAATTGATTGAAGAATTGAAACTCAGAGAATATTCATACAGAACAGGAAAGAAGTATAGGGAGATTGTTTTGAAGTTTCTTAATGCATCTTAGTGACTTGACTTCGCCACTTAATCACCGCCCAAAGGAAAGATATTGGTAAAACCAATATCTGCTTATGAAAAACAAAACATTTCCTTTGGGTGGTATAGTAATGATCGAAAAAGTAGAAAAAGAATTCGGTATTTTTTCTACGATTTTTAAAAATCTTGGAGGAAATACCAAGGATTTCATTTCCATTGCAAAACTCCACATATACAATAAACTCTCTCATTCGGTTTCCGTTCGTCAAATCCCCAATGCATATCCAGAAGAGCTCATGAATCAACTGGGAATGAAAGAAAAGCCTTCGGAAAGAACCCTCTACAGAACACTGGAAAGAATCGGCAGATATTTTCCAGTTACTTTAGACAGGTACCAGCGATTCATAGAAGAGAATGGACTTGCTGACAGAAATCAAATCATCGATTTTTCATCTACGTATATGGAAGGGGAAAAAGCAGAATTGGCATCATACGGTTATTCCAGAGATAAAAGACCGGATAAATTGCAGATAAATTTTGGAATTTCTACAGGAATAAATGGCATTCCTACTGCACTAACCATTCAGAAGGGAAATACACAGGATAAAAAGCATATGAGGGAAATGCTGAAAATTGTATCAAAGGTGCTTCCAGAGAATTCATTGCTCATATTTGATGCAGGAGCTAATACAAGGACTAATAAAAAGAAGATAAGAGATATGGGTAATCATTATCTTTCATTAAAGGCAAAGAAGGTCAAAGTATATCAGAAATATATGGAATATTTCAAGAAAAATTTTGATCAGGTTGGGTATTTTGAGGTAAATGGAAGACACTATTATTGCATAAAGAAAAACGAGGGAAAGGAATTGCGTTATATCTTCTTTTGTCCGGAGCTCTATGAAGACCAAATAAAAGCAAAGGAACGAAAATTCAAAAGGCAAAAAGAGAAAGGTAATAAAATATTGAAGAAAAGGAAAAGGCAGAAAATACCATGCGATAAAGGATGGATAGAGCTTATCCCATCCTTACAGAAGACACTCTTTGACATAGAAAATCCTTACATAAACGGAATTGAAGGATTTTTCATTCTAGAGAGTTCTGTCGATAACAAACCGGAGGGAATATTGAGATTGTACAAAGAAAGGGACAAAGCAGAGAAATTCTTCAGAAGCTTAAAGGAAGGAATTGAATTGCATCCGGTAAGGCATTGGAATAAATGATCTGTTATTGGCATTTTCATATGTTTCCTTGCAAATTTCCTTATAAATTTGACACTGCTTTTGAGTGAAAACACTTCAGTTAAAAATGTAAAGTTACTCAAAAAATTCCTGACAAATTTGTCACTTACCGTCGTTTATCCACCAGAAGGCTTTAAATTTCACATTTTGAGCAATGTTTCGCTACAAATTCTGGCAATTTTTGGTGATTTCGTGTGGAAATATGATGATAAAAGCCTTAATCTGAGGTGGTAAAATGGCATAAAACTGCAAATGGTAAATTATGCCATGGCAGTTTTGTTAGTGTTAAAAAGGCCAAATGGCAAAGTTAAGTTGATATGTATGAATGCTGAAGCCAATACAGTGTTTGTTATACATTTATGGCAATAGGGACGAGGAATGAAGCAAGGTGGAGAGTCATCAGAGGGGCGTTATAGTCTTATCTTCTTTCACTACATCAACTCAGCCTTTCTCATCTTCTCTATCAATTTCTTCTTACCTTTATTAACTTCTATAAACGTCTGTATATACTTTTTCCACTCATCTTCTTCAGATATTTTCCTCACCATTTTCATAATATCTATTGCATCGTCGTAGTAAATATGAGAGCGATTTATCACTTCATTAACCCACGAACGGCAGATTTTCATCGTGTGTTCCTTACTTAACTTCTTGGCATACCTCTTTATATCTCTCTTACCCATCTTCGTTATGAATCTCTCTAAGATTGTTATTGCATACTCCCGATTCCTTTCCAAGAGAGCATCTACAAATATTTTTGCTATTGAAATATCTCTGACACACTCTGTCGCTTCTTTTAATTCCCTCTCATCCAAACCCATCACAAGTAAATTTATCAATTCGCTAACCGGCTGATTCGTTGACATCAACCCTTGCCTCAATGCCTTAAGAGTCAATCTCGTTGCATCTTCCTTCTTGCCTCCCTCCTTTGCTACTTCAGCAACTTCTATTATCGTCGTCGGATGCAGCATAGAAGAGGAAATAGCGAGGTCTATTGCATCATCTATGTGAGTATCATGTAATAGCACCGATATTGCTACGCTCTTTTTGCATCTCGTTTTTATAGCCGATATAAGATCCTCATACTTTCCTATCTTCTCAAATACCTCTTTTATGAGCTCGTATGTTTCGGGTTCGAAGTGAAAAGATAGCAGATTTAGGGCTGAGTTTATCACTTCCTCTTCTTTTACTTCCACCTCCTTTTCTTCTAAGAATCTGTTAAGAAGGTGGAAATATAGTTTATCAAGTGCATGACTCTCTCCTTCTCTAAGCCGCACACCCTCCTTTACATATTCAAAACCTTCCCTATCCTTGCCTTCTGCCATCAGCGTCATAGCCAATCTCAAATAATCATCCTTATTCTTTAACCCCACTTTTGTCATTACCATAAATGCCTCACTATGCAAACCGAGGTGGTCATACAAATCAGTTAGCAAGTCAAGAATCCTCCCTCTGTGGTATTCAACATGAAAACTATCTCCGTTCTTTGGTATCCTTCTCAGTAATTCCTCCTTTATTATCTCTACGTTCTCCCTCGTTGCTACGCAAAAGAGCATCTCATCCGTACCCAAGCCATAGTCCTCCTCCTCTATTATTTCCATTATCCTGTATATTAAATCCCCTTTCTGTTCCTTCTCCAACTTATTTGCACTTCTCTCAAAATCCTCCACACATTCTACTATAAAATCACTAAATATTCCATCAGAGTCGTCCACACCATTCTCAAAAACATCCACACCATTCTTTATCAATAAAAGATAGACATCAACCGCTTCTTTGAAATTTCCATCCTCTGCAAGCCTATCACCTATCTTCTTTACCTCTTTTAACTTATTAACCACCCCTGGCACCGCATAATAGTCCAAAAACCCTTTTGAGATATGAATAACCCTTCTCGAAATCGCTTCGATATTCACCCTCCCCTCACTGACCTCCTCAGAAAAAGCCAATTTTGATGCTAAGATAGGTTTTTCTTCTATTATCGTGCTTATCATCTTTATTAACTCATTTTTATCCTTCTTCTCCAGCGAGGCTAAGATATTATCAGCGTCTAAGAACATTCCTTTTCTCCATTCCAAAATTAGCGCTACGCCATGCTTGCACATCCATCCAACCGGGCATGTGCATTCAGAATGTATTTCATCATTGATTTCAACCCTCACCTTATATGGGTTAGGTGCTGAACCAAGCACTGTCCCAACGAGTTTATTTTCCTTCTTTAGTACTATCTCCACATACCCCTTTTCAAAATATTCTAATCCTCTTGAGAAAGTCCTCTCCCCAAATGCCTGCCTTATTTTATCCTCCGTTATGTCTTGCATATTTTAGCGTCTTAATCATCTTTCTTCTCTTTATAAACTTACGTTCTAAAC
This sequence comes from uncultured Thermoplasmatales archaeon, assembly GCA_964572575.1. Taxonomy (GTDB): domain Archaea; phylum Thermoplasmatota; class E2; order UBA202; family JdFR-43; genus VBQI01. The sequence continues at coordinate 3,730 of CAZNGK010000081.1, forward strand.
CAAGATACCTGCAAAAATAAAAAATTTTACGGTTTATTCAACACAGCACTATTCTATTATGTGCATGTCACTTCTATAATTTTATTTTTGCATATTCATTTGCAACTCCACATAATAAAATAAAAAGAAAAAGTTTATTTATCAAATTTTTTTTACAATTATCAAAAAAATTTGACGGTGATTTAATGTTTACAAAAATAAGGAAAAGAGATGGAAGAATTGTTGAATTTGATGCCGAAAAAATCACAAATGCCATTGCTAAAGCGAGCAAATCAACAGGTGAATTTGACAGAGAAACAGCCAAAAAATTGATGCTTAGGGTTTTAAATTTAGCTCAACAACTTATTCACGGAATTCCTACAGTGGAAGAAATTCAGGATATAGTTGAAGAGGTTTTATTAACTTCTCCATATCGAAAGACAGCAAAAGCATACATTCTTTACAGAGAACAACATGCAAAAATTAGAGAAATTGCTGCAAAAGCTAACGCAGATTTAGTCGATCAATACCTTAAAAGGTTGGATTGGCAAGTTAATGAAAATAGCAATATGACATATTCATTGCAGGGGCTGAATCATTATATCTCTTCAGAAATTAGCAAAATTTATTGGCTCAATAAGATATATCCGCCAGAAATTAGGCAAGCTCATATTGAAGGAGATTTTCATATACATGATTTGAGTATACTCGCTCCATACTGCGTTGGCTGGGATTTATATGATTTGCTGCTTACTGGCTTTAAAGGGGTAAGTGGGAAAGTTGAAAGCAGTCCTGCCAAACATTTTAGAGTGGCTTTAGGGCAAGTAGTGAATTTTTTCTATACTTTGCAAGGTGAGGCGGCGGGGGCACAAGCATTTTCAAATTTTGATACCCTTTTGGCTCCACTCATAAAATATGATGAATTGAGTTATAAAGAAGTAAAACAGGCTGTCCAGGAATTCATTTTTAACATAAATGTTCCAACAAGAGTAGGCTTTCAGACACCTTTTACAAATATTACCTTAGATTTGATTGTGCCCGATTACTTAAAAAATCAAGCCATAGTTGTTGGAGGAAAACTGCAAAATGCAACCTATGAAAATTTTCAAGACGAAGTCTACATGTTTAACAAAGCCCTATTTGAAGTAATGATGGAGGGTGATGCCAAAGGTAGGCCATTTACTTTTCCTATTCCTACCTATAACATAACAAAAGATTTTGATTGGGATAATGAGTATTTTGAAGGATTATGGGAAATAACAGCTAAATATGGAATACCCTATTTTTCCAATTTTGTGAATTCTGATCTGAAACCAGAGGATGCAAGAAGCATGTGCTGTAGGTTGAGGATTGATAACAGAGAGCTATTAATGAGAGGTGGTGGTCTCTTTGGAGCGCATCCTCTTACTGGGAGTATAGGGGTAGTTACAATCAATATGCCCAGGATAGGCTATCTTGCAAGAGATGAGAATGATTTTCTACAAAGATTAGAAAATCTGATGGAGTTGGCAAAGGAAAGTTTGGAGATAAAGAGAAAGGTTTTAGAAAAACTTACGGAGGGAAATTTATATCCATATTCAAAATTTTATCTAAGAAATATAAAAGGGAACTTTGATTGTTATTGGAAAAATCATTTCTCAACTATTGGTTTAGTAGGAATGAACGACGCTTGCCTTAACCTTTTTGGTGAAAGTATTGCCAGTAAGGAGGGAAGAAAATTTACAATCGAAGTTTTAGATTTTATGAGGGCCAAATTAATAGAATTTCAGGAAGAGACGGGAAACAATTATAATTTGGAAGCTACGCCAGCAGAAAGCACGTCATATAGGCTTGCAAAAATAGGTAAAGATAGGTATTCAGATATAATCTGCGCAAACGAAGAAGAATACCGAAAAGGAGCAGAGCCATTTTATACAAATTCTACGCAATTACCAATAAATTATACTGATGATGTTTTCGAAGTGCTAGAGTTACAGGATGAATTGCAAACAAAATATACTGGAGGAACAGTTCTTCATATATTTGTAGGGGAAAGAATTGAAGATGCTAAGGTAGTCAAAAATTTAATTCGCAAAATATGCGAGAACTATCGTTTGCCATATTTTACAATTACTCCAACCTTTAGCATCTGTTCGTCTCATGGTTATCTAGCTGGAGAGCACGAACTATGTCCAAGATGTGGCAAAAAGTGTGAGATATACTCTCGGATAGTTGGATATTTAAGACCCATCGAGCAATGGAATAAAGGCAAACAGGAAGAGTATCATATGAGAAAAACATTCAAAGTATGATTATTGGTGGATTTCAAAAATTCTCATTGATAGACTATCCTGGAAAAATAAGCTGTATTGTATTTACTCAAGGTTGTAATTTTAGATGTCCATATTGTCACAATCCCGAGCTTATTCCATCTACACCCGTGGTGAAAATTAAAGAAGAAACAATATTGTCTTTTTTAGAAAAAAGGAAAGGAAAAATAGATGCTGTTGTAATAACCGGCGGAGAACCAACTATGCAGCAAGATTTGCTAAAATTTATTCAAAAGATTAAGGAGATGGGTTATCTAATTAAACTGGATACAAATGGAAGTAATCCAGAAATGCTGGAAATAATAATAAATCATGGTTTGGTGGATTACATAGCAATGGATATAAAGGCTCCGCTGGAAAAATATAAGGAGGCTACACACTCAGTTATCGGCCCAGAGAAGATTAAGAGGAGTGTAAGGATGATTATGAATTCTGACATAAGATATGAATTTCGCACAACAGTTGTAAAATCACAGCTTACTGGGAAAGATATTATCAACATAGGAAAATTAATAGAAGGAGTTGAATTATATATTTTGCAAAAGTTTATTCCTACCAAAACTTTAGACCCTAATTTTTCCAATGAAAAAACATATTCTGGTGAGGAATTTAAGGGTCTAAAGAGGAAACTTGAGGAGTTTGTATGTAGATGTTTAGTGAGATAGTAGATGTTTAAAAGTCGCTACCATGCTTCTTCCACACGCAAAATTAGAGAATGGTCTTTATGTAAATTTTGGAGATATATTATCCATAACAGGTGTGGCAATTTTTGCTCTTGGTTGTCTATCTTGCTGGTGTCAAAACTTCGCGGATGTCTTGGCTTTTGCTGGAAATACTGGCGATTTAATCGCTTCTATATTACTCCCCATACTGATATGGGTTGTAAGAAAAGGTGAAATAGGGGCTACGCCCCTATAACCCCATTCCGCCTTCGTTCCTCGGC
>CAZNGK010000082.1:0-6918 GCA_964572575.1 uncultured Thermoplasmatales archaeon
GAAAGAGTAAAGTATATAAATACGTTTTCCTAAAACATATCTTATGCAAATATTAACTGACAGCCCTGAAAAAGAGAATTTTATTTTCATTGATGAAAAATTACAGGAGAACGAAGTTTCCTTTTATCATCCGATATCATCTCAATTAATTTAGGGATAAAGCATATATTATTTAAACATCCTTCATGCCCACATACTTCAATAAGAAAATGGACATTTATTTATGCCGCAAAACTATTTCATATAATAATATGAATGAAGTAAAGATTTATGAGGATGGACTGGAAGAATATTCCATGACACAGGTGCTTTTCAGCAATTTTGTAATGGCTCTGTGGATTGTTTTGGGAAGCATTGCCTGCTGGTTTTTGCATCCTATAGCAATGTTGTTTTATCTTGCTTTTGCAGTTGTAATGATATACTTTGTGCTTCGCAAATTAGTCTGCACGAACTGCTATTATTATGGTAAGCTTTGCAGTATAGGCTGGGGGAAGCTATCTGCTATGCTATTTAAAAAAGGAGATATTGAAAGATTTAGCATCAGTATTGGCATAAAAATTGCTCCTGCTGTATATGGCTTGCTGAGCTTAATCCCTATTGTTGCTATAACTATCTCCATTATCATGAAATTTGATTTCATAAAGATTGGAGTGCTTTTACTCCTTCTTTTGATTTCTTCTTACAGTGGAGCAATAAGCAGGAAAAAAGCCTGCATGAGCTGTAAAATGCGATTAATATGCCCGGGAAGTGCAGTGAAATGAAGATTTGGGATTCTACCCCCTTCCAAAGATGATGAAGATGAATGAAGGTAACATAAAAGAAATAGAGGCAAAATCTATATTGCGCAAACACAAAAAGATAGATTCATGGTTTATTTCCCGTTATGGAATGAATTTGTATAGAGGTTGCCTTCATAATTGCGTTTACTGTGATGGAAGGTCATACCATGTAAATGGAAAATTTGGCAAGGACATTGCAGTAAAGATAAATGCCATAAAAATTTTAAGGCACGAGTTAGCCTCTCTGAATCATAAGAATGGTTTTATTATGATAGGGGGCGGAGTAGGAGACGCATATCAGCCAGCTGAAGATAAATATAAGTTGGCTAAAAAGGCTCTTCAACTTATTTCCGAGCATAACCTTCCAGTGCATATATTGACAAAATCAACGCTCATTGAAAGAGATATTGACATTATTAAGGAAATTAATGAGAAAAGCAAAGCAATTGTGAGCATCAGTTTTTCATCAGTAAACAAGGATATAAGCAAGATTTTTGAACCTAATGTAGCATCTCCAGAAGAAAGGTTGAATACTCTCGCCCTCTTCAAAAAGGAAGGTATCGCAACAGGTATGTTTCTTCTCCCTGTAATTCCCTTTATAACTGATTCGCCCGCATTTATAGAAGAAGTTGTAAAAATGGCTAAGGAAAGCGCTGATTTCATAATTTTTGGAGGAATGACTCTCAAAGAAGGAAAACAGAAAAATTATTTCTATAATGTGCTTCAAGAGCATTATCCATGGCTTATAGATAAATATGAGAAAATATACAGAGGCAATAAATGGGGAGAGGCAACTAAAGAATATTATGATAGGATAAACAAAATTTTTAATGATGTTTCTAAAAAATATAAAGTTCCAAGGCGCATTCCTCCTGCCATTTATAAAGATGTGCTAAATGAAAAGGATCTGGTGGTTGTTATTTTAGAGCACATCGATTACCTATTAAAGCTCGATGGAAGAAAATCGCCATTTGGCTATGCTGCATATTCTATTTCGCAGTTGAAAAATCCTTTGAAGAAAAATATGCTCAGAGAAATAAAAGGTGTTGGAAGGGTTACAGAGGGCATTATACAGGAAATATTGGAGACAGGTAGCTCGTCATATTATGAAAAATTATTGAGAGGTGAAGAATGAAAGAAGGGATTGCATATTGTGGGCTTTATTGTGGGGATTGTTTCTTTTATAAGGCTGAAATTGCAGATTTGGCGAAAGAATTAAGAAAGAAATTGAGAGAGGCAAAGTTAGATAAGCATTATAAAGAATTTGCAAAATTTGCAAAAGAGTTCGAGAATTTTCCTCAATGTTACCAAGTGCTAGGGGCAATGCTTAAAATGAGATGTAAGGGTTGCAGAAATGGTGGAGGTCCTCCTTTTTGTAGGATAAGAAAATGCTGTCAAAGGAAAAATTATGAAGGCTGTTGGCAATGCGATGAATTCGAAGAATGCAAAAAACTAGATTTTCTAAAGATAACTCATGGCGGTGCTCATATAAAAAACCTTAGGAAAATTAAAAAGCATGGTAAGGATGCTTTTATTAGAGGGAAAAGATATTGGTAGTAGAAAATGATGCCAAATCTTGACTTATGGCATTTTGCTATAATAAAATACGAGGATTTTGGAGGAAGTAGAAATAAGAGAAGCTATATTGTTCGCTGGCAAAATTAGTTGGTAAAGAGGGCAATCAGTTAGTGACAGATAGAGTGATAAAATTTTTATATAGAAATTTCTTTATAGTAAGATAAGTAAGAAAAATCTTTAATGATACAATGAAAAAGGGAAGATGTGCAAAAATGAGGATTGTATATGGGATTGTAACAGTGAGCGATAAAGGGCAGATTGCAATACCTGTAGATTTGAGAAACGATTTGAACATAAAGCAGGGAGATAAACTTTTTGTTCTAAAAAGAAAAGATGATGCAGGATTCACTCTCTTAAAGCTCGATAGAATTGATGAGCTAATGTATAAAATTCAAGAAGATGACGAATTCTTCTTTGAATGTAAAAAAGAAAAAAGGAGGTGATAAAATGCCAACATGTAAAGATTGCAAATTCTATAAACCAATAGATGAAACAAGAGGCAATTGTTTCGGGCATGAAGTACCTGCAGATATGCCCGTAGATAAATGCCCGGCAAAAGCCTTCCAGCCAAAATGAAAAGTTTCTATGAACTTTCTAAGGAAGAGAGAAGAAAGCTTGTGGCAAGGATGGAGCATGAAATAGAGCAAGATATTGAAACAGGAGAAGAAAAGCATATTATCCTTTATGCCTCAGATAGAGATACATATGTAAGGAAAAATGCCTACCTCATCCTTGGCAGACTTTATAGAAATAAGGAAAATTTAAGGGGTAAAATTTTGGAAGCATTGAAAAATATATTCCACAGTAAGAACGAGAAAGTGAGACAAACAGCTGTATATGCAGCGGGGGAAATCGGAAAAATTGATGCAGATAATGTAATGGGCTTAATAGAAAAAGCCTTAAAGGACGAAAGCAATGCTGTGAGAAATGCAGTTGTTGGCGCATTAAAGCAGATGGGTGCAACAAATTCAGAGGCAACATTAGCATTCGCAAGAAAATTTTTACATCATTCAAACCCAAAAGTTAGGAAACGCATTATTCATGGAATCGAGTTGAGAGGTAGAACACATCCCGAAAACATTCTGCCCCTGCTTGCAGAATTGCAAAATGACAGAAATAAGGAAGTGAAAAATATGATTATTCACGTGCTTGGGCAGATAAGTTATAAAAAAGGGTGCCTGGAGAAAGTTATTTCCGCTCTAAAAATGTGGAAAAATAAGGATTTGGTTAAGAAAGCTATTATAGAGATTTTAGATGTGCATAGGCGATATGAAAAATTCAGCACAAAATCCTATGAAGAAGCTAAAAGATACATAGAGAAAGAAATGAAGTAGTGGAGAACTTATCCATCTTTTGTCCTATTCTCTCTCCACCATGAAATAAAGCTTCACTCTTGCCTGATACATTTTTATTTCATCATTTTCCATGAGAACCTCGAAATCCATTACCTCTACTCTTCTAATGTTGCGTAGCGTCTTCTTAGCCTCTTCTATAGCATGTTTAACTGCTTCTTCAAAACCATCTGGCGAGGAGCCAACAAGCTCAATAGCTTTTATTACATTCATAAAAAGAAATGGAAAAACTGTTTAAAAGCTTTTATAAGCTTCACAGATTGTGTCAATAATCTCACATTAATGCATGAATTGCAAAAACTGCTACAAGAAAAATCAAACCTATTTTTGTTATGAGTATGCTTTCATTTCTCACCTTCTCGCTCCATCCGTAATCGTCGAGCCTGTAAAATAAAAGCCAGCCATATTGACTGAAGAAGGCAAATAATGAAAGCAGAACCAATTCTACCCATGGCTTCACACCAATGGCAAAAGCTCCTTTCACACCTTCAGAATATCCAACCTGCACATAAAATGAACCTATAACCAAAAACATTGCTCCAAATGCCATTTGAGCTTCATGATGAATCAAGCCTTCTGCATACATGCATGCAACAGCTCCTATAATGGAAAACACGAGAACAGGCCATCCTGCATAGTATGTAAGATAGATGGCAATTGCTAGAAGTATGGAAGCAGAAAGAAAAAGAAGGATTTTCAAAGCTTTTTTACTCATTGTCAGGCGGGGTTCAATTTCATAATGGAAGATGTCATGAATGGTATGAGCAAGCACATAGTGTGCAATAAATCCACCAACTGCTGTTAAAACAATACCAGCAAAATATATTTTATTGACAAAAAGTGAGGCAAAAAAAGAGCCAAGAAGAGGGAAAAATCCTCCAGTAATTATGGAAGTAAATACTGTGAAAGGTGATAGCATCCCTTTCTTTTCTATCGCCACTAAATCACCATGTCTATTTCTCTCACCATTGCATTTACAATATATCTGGGAGCTTCTTTCAGCAATTCTTTGTAAATCCCATCAGCAATAAGAGAAGATGATGCCAGTTCTATAGCCCTCATAACATGCTTTCTTATCTCCTCTCTGTAAATTTCCTTTAAATCCATGCCTCTTTCTTTCAGTGCTTTTTCTATTAAAGAACTGCCATTTTTCTTGAGCATTTCAATAAAACTTTTATCAAGGCTATTTCCATAAGCTCTTATAAGAGGCATTATTATCCCTTCCTCAATTTTTCCCTGAGCAATATCAACGAGATCATCAGCAAGCTGATAAGCAATGCCCACTTCCTTTCCATATTCCTTCATAAGACTGACAACTTCCTCTGGCGCCTCTGCTTCAATGGCTCCAGCCCTGCAGGCAGCAGCAAAAAGGGAGGCAGTTTTCATTTCAATTATTCTGAAATATTCACTCAAGAGCTTATCTGGCTTTTTCCCATTGAAAATGTCTTCTAAATGGGCAGTGAAATCTATGTCTTTTAGCTGACCTATAAGTGTTTCATTCCATGTGTCTAAAAAAATGCGGGCATTCTTTTCTCCATGCTCCAAGGAAATTCTGAATGCTTCACTTATCATTTTATGTCCAACAAGAATTGCTGTTCCTATTCCTTTTATTACATGAAGTGCAGGTTTTCCTCTTCTCTCTATATCTCCATCCATAATGTCATCATGCAAAAGAGATGCAGAGTGAGCAAGCTCTACTCCAACTGCACTTTCTAAAGCCTTTCCATATTTTTCTGTATTTCCATTGCATGCTCTGAAAGATAATAAAAGCATGGCAGGGCGAAGAAGTTTTCCTCCTTCCAATGCGTATTTCATATCTTCATCTTGTATTCTGTGCTCTATTTCCCTTCTAAGCTCTTCCTGAGTCATGCTAAAGAAGTCTGTGAAAGTGACGACTTTTTCAAGTGGCATATACCCCAAATGAAATTTTAATATAAGTATTTAACCGCTCAAAAATAGAAAGAAAAAGGGGAAAATAGAAAGGCTAACGAGCCCAGATGCCGTTTATGTGCACCACTACCATCTTTCCATTTTCATTCATTAGTCCATCAACTGTAATTGTGTTGCCAACAATGCCATTAAGCTCTTCTGCCATTCTTTCCAAAGCCCCATCTCCATCTATGTCACTTTTTGAAAATCCTCTCTTTATAATGAGTTGAATGTCATTGATGTAAAAACTACCGTTAATTTCCTCAAGTATTCCTTCAATTTCTGTAATCTCTGCCATTCTGGGCATTCTTAGCCATATCCCATTTATGTGGCTTACACACAGTACATCATCTCTTAATACTCCATTTACAACAATGTCACCTCCAATTAAGCCTTCTAGTTCCTGCCATACATACTCATACTCTCCATCTCCATCATAGTCACTTCTTGCAATGCTCTCCATGAACCATTCATTACCAAAGTAAAGCTCAATGCCATTTACATAATAATTCCCATCAATGTATTCTAATGTACCTTCTAAACGTGTCGTATTTAAGAAATCGTGCCATCTATTCTCCTGCATTTTTCTCTGCCCCAACCTATGGCGGAGCCATTTTCCAAGTTTACTTCCAAGTTCTTTGCCGTCTTCAATTCCAATTCCATTTGCGCTTGCTTCCACCAGCACTGCACACGCAATCACGCCAACCAGTGCCAGTGCAATATATTTCCTCTTCATTTCAATCACCACTCAAACAATTCTGCCTTATTTATATTGATTTACCAGAATCATACCATATTCATTCCCAAATCTTTACCTATTCAGAGCGAGTAATCTTTCGAGAGTTGTAAAATTGAAATTCATGTAATATGCGTGTTTTGTGCTGTAAATTTTACCTCTTTTTTGATAAATTTTTATATGTTGCCATTATTCCTATCAATGCGAAATTTCCAAGTTGCAATTATTGGAGCAGGCGTCATTGGCTCTGCAATTGCAAGAGAATTGGCAAAGTATAAGCTTAGCGTTGTTGTTTTTGAGGCTGGAAGTGATGTTGCCTCTGGAACGAGCAAGGCTAACAGCGGAGTTATTCATAGTGGAATAAATTCTCCTCCTTCATCTCTTAAAGCTCGTTTTTGCGTTGAAGGAAACAAAATGTTCGAAATGCTTGCAAAAGAGCTTGGTTTTGCTTTAAAATGGACTGGAAAATTTGTTATAGCTAAAAATGAAGAAGAGGTTAAGGAACTTGAGCGATTAAAAGAAGTTGGCATAAAAAATGGGGTGC
>CAZNGK010000083.1:0-6868 GCA_964572575.1 uncultured Thermoplasmatales archaeon
CCCTTCGTTTTATGCCAGCAAATTATAAATAGCAATTTTTCCTAATTTTATCATGAAATTTAGAGTAATAATTCAGCAAGATGAAGATGGCATGTTTGTTGCTGAATGTCCTTCCTTGCCTGGTTGTATTTCTCAGGGAAAAACAAGAGAAGAGGCATTAGAGAATATTAGAGATGCTATTACAGGATATTTAGAGAGTTTGAGGAAACACAATGAGCCAATTCCTCCACCAATTGATGAAGAAATTGTGGAGATAAATGCCTAAGTTGCCCATTTTATCTGGAAAAGATGTTGTTAAAACGTTGTCTAAGATAGGTTATAAAATAGATCATCAGACAGGGAGTCATATTATTTTAAGACATAAAAAGCCACCACATAGAAGAATAACTGTGCCTGATCACAAAGAGATAGCAAAAGGAACATTGAGAGCAATAATAAAGCAGGCAGGTTTAACAGTAGAAGAATTTACTCAGCTTTTGTAAAATTGTTGCAAGAGTAAAAGGTAGTATGCTATCAAGCTCTTCTCTTCATTTTCAATTTATCAATTTTGATATCTGATTAATTTTGAAAAAGTGAAGCTCATTAACATTCATCAACAAATTTAACAAAACTTATATAATGGCATTTTATGTTTTTATGAGATGGGAATATTTAACAAACTATCGAGCTGGCTTCTTTCTATTTTTGGTAAGAGGCACGTTAGAATAGGTATATATGGCCCACCTAATGCAGGCAAGACTACGCTTGCCAACAGAATAGCCATGGATTGGGCAGGCGAGGTGGTGGGCGAGACATCTGAAGTTCCTCATGAAACAAGAAAAATCCAAAAGAAAGATAGAATTATAATAAAAGATGGGAAGGCATCACTTACCATTGATATTGTTGATACGCCAGGCATAGCAACAAAAGTTGATTTCCATGATTTTCTGGAATATGGACTTAGTGAAGAAGAAGCAAAGAAAAGAGCAAAAGAGGCTACTGAAGGAGTAATAGAAGCAATAAAATGGCTGGACAATGTTGAAGGCGTAATATTGCTTATGGATAGCACAAAAAACCCTTTTACGCAGGTTAATATTACAATTTTAGGAAATCTGGAGGCAAGAGAATTGCCAGTTATAATTGCTGCAAATAAAATAGATTTAAATGGTTCCACCCCAGCTACACTAAAATCTGCATTTCCTCAGCATGAAGTCATTCCTGTTTCTGCTTTAAATGGAACAAATATGGATTTGCTTTATGAAGCAATGGTGAGGAAATTTGGAAAGAGGAAGTAATATGGAGATAAAGGTTAATTTCATCGCATATGAAAAGCTCAGCGAGCTATCGATGGAAGAAAAGCTAAATTTCATTTTGAGGGAGGTGGAAAAAGGTCAGATTTTGGTACTTGAAAAAGGATTGACTGCAGAGGAGCAGGCAAAGCTTATAGAGATGACAATGAAGGATATAAATGATGGCTTCGTTGGCATAGAGATGGAAAGTTATATGGATGAAAAGAAAAGTTTTTGGCAAAAACTTTTTGGGAAGAGCAGAGCAAGAATGACTGTAGTTGGACCTGCAGACAAGCTAAAGACTGTGTATAGAGATAAAGACGTTATTAAGGCTGTTATAAAGGCGAGATAAATGCCTCATCAATGTTTGAAATGTGGAAAAGTGTATAAGGATTCAAGATATGTTTTAGATGGTTGCCCAGAATGCGGTGGAAAAAGCTTTTACTATACAAAGAAGCCGTTGGATGAGGAGAAAAGAAAGGAAATACTGAAAGAAATATCGAAAGAGGAGGCAATTGAAGTGGAAGGAGAAAAGCTCGAGGACATCCTTTTGGAAATAAAAAGAAAAAAAGAAGAGGCAAGAAAAGAAGCAGAGAAAATGAAGGAGAGGGTGGAGAGCATAGATGTGAAGGACATGGGAGAATATGAAATTAATGTAATGCGACTGCTTGAGGAAGGGGTAATAATTGTGCATAAAGAAGGAGCATACTTCATTTATCTTCCTTCCTTATTTAAGTGGAAAAAGTAATATATTGGAATGCATTGCCAGTTTTATGATAAGAGATATTGATATAACAAAGCTCATTGTCGAAAAATTTGCTGAAGAATTTTTAAAAAATATTGAGGTAGATGTTGCCATAGTTGGCGCAGGCCCTTCAGGCTTGGTAGCAGCAAAATATCTTGCAGAAAAAGGAAAGAAAGTAGTGATATTTGAAAGAAAACTGTCGCCAGGCGGAGGCATGTGGGGTGGTGGAATTGGCTATCCCTACATTGTTGTGAAGCAGGGGCATGAAGTGCTGGAAGAAGCTGGAATAAAATGTATTGAAAAGCAAGGTTATTGGATTGCGAATTCTATAGAAGCAGTTGCAAAACTGGTAGCTGGTGCCATAGACGCAGGGGCAAAAATTTTCAATGGAATGACTGTAGAAGATGTTATGGTGAGAGATGGCAGAGTTTGTGGCATTGTCGCCAACTGGTCAGCTATTTTGCAGGCAAATTTACATGTTGATCCTGTATCCATAGAGGCAAGCTTTGTTATAGATGCAACAGGACATGACTGTAATGTGGCAAAGATAGTGGAGAAGAAATACGGGCTTAGCATACCTGGCGGAAAAATTGAAGGGGAAAAAGCAATGTGGGCTGATGAAGGAGAGAGGAAGACTGTAGAGAATACTGGAGAAATTTTTCCAGGTTTATATGTGACAGGAATGGCAGCTAATGCTGTATATGGCTCTCCAAGAATGGGACCAATTTTTGGAGGAATGTTGCTGTCTGGCAAGAAAGTGGCAGAGATTATATTGGAGAAAACAAAGGAACTATAATGAAAGGATGACTTGAAAGATTTTAGAACAAATCTCTACATTATATCCCTGCAAAACATTAACATTATATCTCACTTCGCTATTTATTTCAAATGAAGGTTTATGTCATTGACAATGGCGGACAGTGGACGCATCGTGAGTGGAGAATGCTCCGCTACTTAAATGTGGATGCAGAAATTATCGCTAATACTACGCCTTTTGAAAAAATTGAAGATGCAGATGCTTTAGTGCTTTCAGGAGGTGCTCCTCGCGTTGGTTTGCAGGATAAGCTTGGAAATTGTGATGAATATTTGGCTAAAGCAGGCATACCAATTTTGGGAATATGTGCAGGGCATCAGTACATGGCACGTTTTTTTGGAGGAGAATGCAGTGAAGCAAAAACTCCAGAATATGGTAAGGTAGAAATAGAAGTTATTGAAAAAGATGCACTGTTTAGGCAACTGCCCAAGAAATTTATTGCATGGGAAAATCATAACGATGAAGTAAGCAAGCTTCCAGATGATTTTATTTTACTTGCATCCTCGCAAAATTGCAGAGTACAGGCAATGCGTCACAAAAATAAGCCCTTTTTTGGCGTGCAATTTCATCCAGAAGTGGAGCATACTGAATATGGAAAGGAAATATTCATGAATTTTCTTGAAGAAGCAAAATGATTGCATACATTCCAAAGCCAAATTTTGTGCCAGTTGCCATTTCCAGCTGTAGGCTGAATTGCAAGCATTGCATGGGAAAATATTTAGAAGGTATGGTAAAAATTTGCACGCCTGACGAGCTTATTAAATTTGGAGAGGGATTTAAAGGAAATGGATTGCTGATTAGTGGTGGCTTTGATAAAAATGGGAAGCTTATTAATCTTGAAAAAATGATTCCTGCCATAAAAAAGCTTAATATATATGTTGCAATCCATCCAGGATTTGCTGGCGAGATAGCTGAAGAAATAGCAGAGGCATGCAACATTGCTTTCGTAGACCTGCCTTCCAAAAATGCAATAAAAAATGTTTTTGGATTGGAAGCGAGTGTTGAAGAATATTTCAAAAATATGGAATTGCTTATTGATGCTGGAATAAAAGTATCTCCTCATGTAACAGCTGGCCTTAACTATGGGAAAATAGAGGAATGGGAAATCATCGACGAGCTAAAATCTTACAAATTTGAAAAACTTGTTTTGAATTTTATTGTTCCAACGACAAAAACCCCCTTCGAAAAAGTTAGAATAGATAGGCAGGAAGCAATTGAATTTATAAAAGAAGTGAAAAAGAAATTTAGCAACATTGCTATAGGATGCATGCGTCCACGTAGCTTGGATGTTGATTTAATAAAAGAAGGGATAAAAGAGATGGCAAATCCATCTAAGAAGGCAATGAATTATGCAAAAGAGAAAGGAATAAGAGTAGAAATAAGGCAATATTGTTGTGGGATAGGGGAAATGCTTTCTCACCACCATTTATAAGATTCTTCGAATTTTTCATATTCTTTCTCATCTTTTGGTTTTCTGAATACAAATAAATGCTCATACATTAACAAAAGAAAATTGCTCTTCAAAGATTTTTCAATCCAGTATGGAGTGGACTTGCATCTCCACTGATGCTTTATTATATCCTCCTTCAGAATAAATCCTGCATCCAAAAAAGCCTGCATCACTCTAAAAGCAATTGGAACATGATGCTTTTTTCTTCTAGTATCGCCTACTAAAATGGCACAGTATTTATCTGGTTTTAACACCCTGTAACTTTCTTTTGCTACTTCCTCCATTTCCCTAACAAATTCTTCAATGCTGTAAACATTGGAAAGATCTCCTTCAACTTTCTTTTTCGAATATGGTATTATGTTGGCATAAGGAGGATGAGTAGCTATCAAATCGATAGAATTATCATCTATTAAATTTAGATTTCTTGCATCTCCTACATATGTCTTTATAGTAACTTCATCAGAGTCATAGTCTAAGGTTTTATATCGAAAATTTAGTCTATCTAAGGTTAGCATTATGCAATTTCTGTTTATGTCCACTCCTATTCCATTTCTACCAAGCAATTTACATTCTATAAGCGTTGTCCCAGAACCAACCATTTGATCAAGCACTATATCACCTTTCTTTGAATATCTCAATAATATATTCCTAACCAGTTGAGGAGGCCAATTTCCGCGATAATTTCCTTTATGAGTTGCCCAATTGCCACGATGAGGATAAGACCACACATTTGTAGCCTCCAATTCAAAATTAGATGGCTGAAATTTTTTTATTTTCTTCTTCTCACCAATTTTGATTATAACGGGTTTACCCCCTATTCTATCTTCTATGACAATTTCCGTATGTGTTTTTATAAATTTTTTATAATCCTCGAAAGTAATTTCCTTCATTGGAATGCATTTTTTTTCTTTCACAGTTTCATTCATCTTTTTCACCACTTTTTGTAAGATTATGAATCTCCATTAGCACCTCTCTGCCCAATTTCGTAATGGAGTACATCTTACTCTTTCGCCTTTCTGGGGTTAAATTTTCGACCAATCCTTTTTCAGACAATTCTTTTAAAACTGCACTAACTCGAGAAATAGGAACGTCAAATGTTCTTTTTAAATCAGTAGGAGTTTGTATTTTGTTATTTAAAGTAAGTAATATCTTGAAACGCATCTCACTAGCTATCACAAAGCTAACAAGTTCCCAATTTGGCATTAAGGTATAAATAATGGTTGTTGGTTTTAATTTAGTTATAAAATGTTATAATTAAATTCTAATTATTTTAATTTGCATTTAATTATAATTTTGTTTATTTTTATTATAATTAAACTCTAACTATCTACTTAAAATTTTGCGAAATACCTTTTCATAGGGATTGAAAATGCCCTCATCGGGATTATTCATAACTTTATTTGATAAAGAAACTTTAACCCTTTATTTGGATAGAGGGGTTTATGGTTTCTTAATGCCTCCTGTGTATGGGATTGTTAAATCAAGAAGCAGGCATTACCATGCTTTGGCGGATTATGCGTGTGTCAGAGAAGGCACACATGTATTCTTTTTTCTTGAAAGAAAGATAATATACGGTGGCCAAATCATCGGATCAAAAAATATAGGGGCATTTTATATAAATGGCCCATACAGCCCTATAGGGAAAAATATAAATGCCCCCATATGCTGGGATGAATCAAAAAGAGATAGATATGAGCCAACTGATGAAGCCGGTATTTTTCTAGTAAATGGGGAAAGAAGATGTCAACCTTATCTAATAATATTCAAAGATTATTTAGGATTAAAAGGCAAATATATTTCATCAGATGATCTCTATTTTGAACTAGGAAAGTATCCTTATCCACTTCCTTCTAATTCTATTCAGGGAATGGGGTTCTGTACATTAACACCTGGCGAAGTAGACATCGCATTATCATTAATAGATAATAGTGAAAAACACTTTCCTGTGCATAGTGACGAAGAAATATTCTTATGTGAAACACCCATTCCATTTAGAAAAGGTTACGGCATACAAAATTTGAAAAATGCCATGGAATCATCAGCGTTTGTGAATGAAGCACATCTTGAATTTTCTGTAATAGCTAATCCAGAATTACTTCCTAGCGATTTAAGACCAAATGAAAATACAACAATTTGTAGGCAGGTTCCGGTTTCTCCATTTAAACCTTATCAGATGGATAGGGCAGATATATGTTATTACATGGGGGATGAAATTGCAGATGGTACTCTACCAAATAAAATAATCGAGCTAAAAAAAGAAAAGGCGAATAAAGGAGCTATTGAGCAAACATGTAGATACTTAAAATGGCTTTATAAAATTGCACCAAATGACGCTAAAAATATAGAGATATACTTAGTTGCTGCATCATTTAGTAAACTCTGTAGAGTGCCATCCGAATATAAGGATCAGATCCATCTAAAATCTTTGCACGATTTATAGAATTGATAAAAATAAGCCTTTAAGGTTATTAATTAAACATCTTTAAGAGTGCATCAATACCTTTCAATAGTTCAACCATACTGCTTTCTACCCAATTCACAATACTCCATATATTATTGTTGCAATAATGACAATTAAAATTGTGGGCGGG
>CAZNGK010000084.1:0-6866 GCA_964572575.1 uncultured Thermoplasmatales archaeon
AATCAATCTCATCCAACATTTTAACAGCAGAATATGCATCAGAAGAAAAGAAGGCATCTCCAGCTGCAATAACTATGGCTTTCTTACTCGGATAATATTCTGCAAGAATATTCATTTTTTCCGCAATTTTTCTCTTTTTCTTTTTGCATTTGATTATGGTTTTTGCATATGCCCTATCTGTTGTTATTCCTGTTGAATCCGTAATTAAAACATGTTCCACGCTTCCAAAAGTATTTCTTATTTCATTTCTTATCATTATAAGCAATTTTTTGAGGTAGACATATGATATTCTACGAAATGCTTTTCCAAATGTGCTATGATCAATATGTTTCTCACACAATATATCTGATATAAGTTCGTTATCTCTCAGACTGAAATCAAGCAATGTAGAGATAACAAACACGGCCACATATTCATACGGGCTAATAGTGTAGGGTCTCCCTCTCTTACTCTTTCTATCAAATGGTTTTCCGAGTTTCTTTGCTTTTGATTGAATAAAATAGTAAAGGTTTTTAATATTACCTAATTTATATTTTGCATCATATCTTTTCCAGTATTTCATTCCCATCCCCTGTTTCCTCTACGGGGATGGGAATATAAAATTCACGAAATTTTTCGACAACCTCATAAAAATCCCAAATTTTTTATATAAAGTTTGCATTTAAATTGTTAGCAAATTGATGATAAAATGAGTAAACCAATTGGAGTTAGGATAGATAGCAGGCAAGAAGAAATATGGTTGCAATTCAAGGAATTTGTAGAAGAAAAATATGGAAAAAAGCATACAGTTTTGGGAAATGAACTCGTCAGAGCGTTGCAACTTTATCTTGATTTATATCAAAAAGCATCAAAAAACAATTTTGAAACCCATCTCATAAAAAAGAAGGCTGGAGAAATAGAAATAAAAAGTTTAAAAGAAATTTCATATGATTTGCTTAACACACTCATTGCAATAGCGGGATATGCAGAAAGTTTGGAAGAAGAAGTTAAAGGAAAAGAGGCACAGGAAAAAATAAAGGTTATAAAAGACCTTGCAACAAAATCCCTTAAAATGTTGCAAGAGAGAATAGAAGGCATGGAATGATGAAGCTCGGCTTTTTGGTGAATCCCATAGCAGGAATGGGAGGAAGAGTTGGACTGAAAGGAACAGATGGAATGCTGCGGGAAGCAATAAAGAGAGGAGCAGAGCCTGTAGCTCCAGAGAAAGCAATTCAATTTTTAAAGACATTGAAAGAAAGGAAAATTGATTTGCAAATTTTTACAGTATCTGGGGAAATGGGATATAATGAATGCAGAAAGGCTGGGCTAGAAGCGAGAGTGATATATAAATGCAATGAACCTTCTTCTGCCATAGACACTATCAATGCATGCAAAGAATTTTTAAAAATTGGTGTCGATGCAATAATTTTTGTTGGAGGTGATGGAACAGCTCGAGATATATATTCTGTGGTAAAAGACAGCATAGTCATGCTTGGCATTCCAGCTGGCGTGAAAATGTATTCTGGTGTCTTTGCATTTACACCTGAGCAAGCAGTGGAAGTCATTGAAAATTTTGATGGATTTGAGGAAAGAGAAATCATGGATATTGATGAGGATGCTTTTCGTAAGGGAATTTTCAGGGTTAAACTGATTGGCTATGCTGTAACATTTTCCCATAAAAAAGTGCAGCATGGAAAGGATATTGTTGAAAATGAAGGAAAGGAGGGGATTGCTGAATGGATAATTGAGAATATGGAAAAAGACGCTGTTTATATCATCGGCAGCGGCTCAACAACATGGGCAATTAAAAAAGCTCTGGGAATAGATGGAAGTTTTTTGGGAATAGATATCATAAAGAATGGAAAGCTTTTGTGCAGGGATGCTGATGAAAAAAGCATTTTGAAAAATTTGAATGGAAGAGCCAAAATAATCGTTAGCCCCTTGGGGGGACATGGTTTTATCTTCGGACGAGGAAATCAACAGATTAGCAGCAAGGTTATAAAAAAAGTTGGCAAAGATGGCATCATAGTTGTGGCAACAAAGGGTAAGCTGGATAAACTTGATAGCCTGAAAATTGATACTGGAGATGAAAATTTAAATAAAGCTATTAGAGGATATATTAAAGTTATTACTGGATACAATGAGAGTAAAATTATGAAGGTTATTTAATTCTCTTTTTAATGACTTCAGCAAGTCTCTTTATTCCCTCTTTTATGTCATCATCATCAGCATTTGTAAAATTGAGTCGCATTGTGTTAAGCCCGTTGCCATTGACAAAGAATGACTTGCCTGTAACATATGCAACTTTCTTTTCTATGGCTTCCTGAAACATTTCAACAGTATTTATATATTCTGGCAGTTCAACCCATAAAAACATGCCCCCGCGAGGATGCGTCCACCTGCAGCCTGGCGGGAAATATTCCTCTAATGATTGCAACATGATATCTCGCTTCCTCTTATACATATCTATTATTTTTGGGAGATGATTTTTCATATAGCCATCCCGGATATAATGATAGGCTATTGTCTGTGTGAATGTGGAAGTGCATAAATCCATTGATTGCTTTGCAACAACCATTTTCTTTGCTATTTCAAGAGGGGCAACAACATAAGCTAAACGAAATCCAGGCGATAAAATTTTTGAAAAAGTCGCCATATAAATAACATGCCCCTCATCATCAAATGCTTTAATTGGAGGTATGGCATCGCCTTCAAACCTCAATTTTCCATAGGGGTCATCTTCTAAAATGAGTAAATCATGCTCTTTTGCTATTTCAAGCATCCTTTTTCTTCTTTCTAATGATAGTTCGACACCCGCAGGATTCTGGAAAGTTGGAATGGTATAAATCAACTTTACATTCTCTCCCTTGCTTTTCAACTCCTTTATTTTTTCTTCAAGCAAATCAACTTTCATTCCATTATCATCCAATGGCACGCCAACAAGCTTTGCTCCATAAGCAAGGAACGCATTTATTCCACCAAGATATGTTGGCAAACCAACGAGGACAACATCATTTTCATTGAGGAAAATTCTTCCAACAATATCAAGAGCCTGCTGAGAGCCAACAGTCGTTAGAATGTTATCCACGCTTGCTTTTATTCCATCATCTTTCACAAAATCAGCAAGCAATTCTCTAAATTCTTTCAAACCAGCTGTTGAGCCATATTGGAGAGCTTTCGAGCTTTCCCCATCCAGTATTTTATTCACAATTTCTTTTATTTCTTGAGCGGGAAATGCTTTTGGATTTGGCAAGCCGCCACCAAATGAAATAACGCCAGGTTGCTGTGAGATTTCCAGTAATCTTCTTATCTCTGATGAACGCATCTTCTTGGCATTATTCGAATATAGCTTTTCATAATCCATGTAAGCATATCCTCAGGTGGTTAATATTCATTTTCTGAGAAATGTTATCATGTATCAAGAATATTAATAAATGAATTTTATATAATCCCATGAAAAACGAAGCTCTAACAATAGACAAGCAGCCTTTGGCGGGAGGAAAGTTTTCAACATGGATTAAATTGCTCATTGAAAATAGATTCAAAATTTCTTTGCCCTATCTTCCTCGTGCCATTTATATAAGCATGCTATCTGGCATTACTACTCCATTTAGGTTCATAGAAGAAAGAAAATACAAAGAAGAGATAGCAGAGCAGGAGCCTGAACCAGTTTTTATAATAGGACATTTCAGGAGCGGAACAACATATTTACATTATTTAATGGGTCATGATATAAATATGAGCTATGTTTCGACATTTGAAACAATGGTTCCTGGTAATTTTCTTTTTTTCAGCAATTTTTTTAAAAATTTACTTTCTTCAAGTCTTCCAGAAACACGTCCAATGGATGATGTCAGAATGGCAGCAGACTACCCTTATGAAGAAGAATATGGAATTGCTAATTTGAGTCCTTATTCATTTTATCACGGTTGGTATTTTCCAAGAAGAATGAGAGAATATTTTGATAAATATGTTTTATTTAAAGATAAAAGTCTTGCAGAAAAATGGAAAAGAGTTTATTCATATCTGCTAAAAAAAGTTGTTTACAAAGAAGGCAAGAGAAGAATTTTGCTCAAAAATCCCCCAAATACAGCAAGGATAAAGGAATTGCTGGATATATATCCAGAAGCAAAATTTATCCATATATATAGAAATCCATATGAAGTGTTTTTCTCAACAAAAAAATTATATGAAGGAATAATGCCATTATTTACTCTGCAGAATTATGACATGAAGGAAATTGAGGAAAACATATTTTATTTTTATAAGGCAATGTATGAGAAATTTTTTAGAGAACAACATTTGATAAAAGATGAAAATTATGTTGAAATAAGATATGAAAATTTCATTAAGGAGCCATTCAAAACTTTAAAAGAGATTTATGAGGCATTGAAACTTCCAGATTTTGAAAAGTCAAAAAATCACTTTAAGAAATATATTGCACAACAAAAAAATTATAAGTCGAGGCGATACAAAATAAGCAGGGAAGATAAGGAAAGGATATACAAGCATTGGAAATTCACAATTGATAAATGGGATTATTAGTATACCATTCCACCATTTCTTTAATCGTTTTTTCAAGATTATATGATGGAGTGTATCCAAGCAACTTTCTCGCTTTTTCATAGCTAATTATTCTATTTGTTCCCATTGATTTAACTCTAAACCTTGTGATTTTTGGTTCTTTTTTAAACAACGCTCCATATAGCTCGGAAAAAATGGCAACAGAATAAGCTATGAAATATGGAACATGCTTTTTTGGCTCCTCGACATTCATTAAATTTGCAATTCTCGAAACCATTTCTTTAATTTTACATGAAAAGCTCACAACATTGAAAATCTCGCCATTCTCATCTTTTTCTAAAGCCAGTCTCAAGCATTTTGCAACATCTTTTGGATGAACTATTGGAATATATGTTTCTCCGTTTCCAATATAGGAAAAGCTGCCATTTTGTATTGATGAAAGCAAAATCTGCGCCGCCCTGGCGCCTGCGCCGAGCACAAGGGGCGGTCTTATTATGGAGGCATGCAAATCATGTTTTAAAATGATTTTTTCTCCGAGTAGCTTCGATTTTTGATAGGCATTTAGAGGTCTTTGGGGGCTCTCTTCATTTATTGGTTGCATGCTGTTCGGAAATCCATATATGCCTGCTGAGCTTGTATATATTATTCTATCGATACCATTTTCAATGCATGCTTTTACAACATTTTCTGTGCCTTTAACATTTGACTCATAAAAATCTTTTTTCCGCCCCCAGTCCATGGCATAGGCAGCATTGTGGAAGACAACGTCCATTCCACTTGCGGCTTTTAAAATTTCATCATATTTCCTTATGTCGCCATTTATAACGTTCTTGCCATTTCCGCTCCTGCAAAAAATTTTCACATCATAGCCGTGCTCTTCAAGCTCCTTTACTATATGCCTACCTATGAATCCATTGCCTCCCGTAACCAGAATTTTCATAATGAAAAATATTCATCGATTAAAAACATTTGTTGTGATAAGCAGCTATATCCAATAATAACATGGCAAAAGATTTTAATTCATATTTTACATTCATATATGTGAGTCTGACAGAATATGAAAAAAAGGTACTTTATGCAATAATAAAATATCCAACAGCAAATGATAGAGAAATTGCAGAGAAAGCGGAAGTGAAACAATCAACGGTAGCTGCAATAAGAAAAAGATTGAGAAAGGAAGGATATTTTACGACAGTTGCAATTCCAATGCTTCAAAATGTTGGGGCAGAGTTGCTTGTTTTTACGCACGCAAGTTTTAATCCTGTGATACCACTTTCAAAAAGGCTTGAAATAACAGAAAAGAAGATAGAGACTTTTGAAGAAATTGTTTTTTCTCTTGGAGAAGAGGATAAAGGTTTTTCCATAGGCTTTTCAAAAAATTATACTGATATAGCAAGAATAAATGATATCAGAACAAAAACATTTGGAAAGCTTGGGCTGCTTGAAAAGGAGTATCCAGATATAGCAGTTTTTCCATTTAAAATAAGCAAAACATATAGATTTTTTGATTTTTCCCATCCTTTAAGAGAGGCATTTGGTATTGATGATAATGATAACCAGGTAGATAATTTTTTTAAAATAGATGAAAAAAATTTATCAAAAAATGAGAAAAAACTTTTATGCAGCATAGTCAAAAATCCTGAGTTGAATTCAAAACAGCTTTCTTCAATGCTTGGATTGACAAGGCATACTATTGGACGATTAAAAAGAAAGTTTTTGAATGAAGGCTATCTTAAAATAATAAACATACCAGATTGCAAAAAATTGGGATTTTGCCTTCTCGCATTCTATCACATTTTGTTTGACCCTCACAATCCACCAAACTTTGAAAAAGATGGAATAAAAGAAATAATAAATGATGAAACAATTTTGATGGCTGCAAGAGAATTTGAGAGCATTTTGATTTCCGTACATTCAAGCTACGAGGCATACAAATCAAGCAATACTATCATACTCCAGAAATTAAAAGAAAATGGATGGATTGCAAAAAATCCTGTTGTGAAGGTATATAGCCTAAACAAAACAGTTATAATAAAGAATCTCAATTTCTATCCAATAGTAAATAAGCTTCTATTTTGCTAAGCGGGGGTAGCCAAGCGGTAACGGCGCAGGGCTTAGGACCCTGTGGTGAAGGCCTTCGTGGGTTCGAATCCCACCCCCCGCATCAAGGCGTGGTTATTGAAACATCTTTCATCATTGCATATGGAGAAAATACTGGTGTTTCCACTTCCCACCAGAAAATTTGTTTTTGCTGTTTTGAAAGCATTTCTATGTTTTCGAGGATTCTCTGCATATTATCGCTTATCCTTATTCCCTTAACGGCATGCATGCCTTTTTTATCAACTCTAAATATTGCATCCCTT
>CAZNGK010000085.1:0-6861 GCA_964572575.1 uncultured Thermoplasmatales archaeon
TTGATTATACTGTTTATAATATCGTTTTCTCCTGCAGTTGCCTACGCTATATGGATAAGAAATACTGAAAAATATGAAGAAGAACCATGGCATGCAATATTCTCCGCCTTTCTATGGGGAGCAACCATTGCAATAGTGGCAGCTTTTATATTAGAGGTAATATTGGACATATCTCTTGCTTCAAAAATAGATGACTATAATGCATATTCATTTACTTTAGCTGTTTTAATTGCTCCCTTCGCAGAGGAATTCACAAAGCCTCTTGCCCTATCTTTAAAAACTGTAAAAAGAGAGATTAATGAAGAAGAAGATGGCTTGATTTATGGAGCAGTAGCTGGCTTGGGTTTTTCTGCAACAGAAAATCTATTTTACTCCATAGCCTTTCTCTCAGAAGGAATTTTTCTCTTTTTGATATTAGTTATTATTAGAACAATTGGGGGATGCCTTCTGCACGCCTCTGCCACCGCCTTCACAGGATATGGATATGGAAAGGCATTGCTTGAAGAAAAAAGACTGATAGCTGTATTTCCTTTCTTTTTTATTGCAATAGCCATTCATTCCGCCTACAATTTCATAATATCTTTTGAATTAATTGGAGGATTTGCAAGCGTTTTCCTCGCTATCTTGTTTGCTATCTTGTGCATAAGGTATGTCAGGAATAAGATAAGGGCTCTTGATGGCATTAATGCTTAATCATACAAACCATATTCGTGCAGACTCATCAAAAATATATAGAAGAGATTCTTTCAAATTATGGTGAGGGAAGGTTATAAAGGCGGGATGGAAAAATATGATTTTTCATTTACTTCAATTTCACGAATTATTCTACTATTCCTTATTCCATTTACAGCTTACTCGCTTGGCTTGCTTCCATGTTTTGCTTCCTTTATTTTCTTTTACCGCTTTTTTGATTTTGACAACATGCTTCATATAATAATTTTCCCTTTCTTTTTAGTTGCAGAATTTCTACTTTTTATAATATGCGAATCCATAGTACCAAGCATTTTCATAAAGATATTCAAAATAAGATGTGAAGAAGGTGAACATGAACTATCGATAAAGGACAAAAATTTTTTCAAGCTCGCCCTGCATGCAATGTTATATCGCCCTCCTTTAATGCTTCTCGCCATATTTAAGCTCCTTCCCTTACGAATGCTGTTTTTAAAGCTTGCTGGCTTAAAAATCGGAAAGACAAGTTTAATTCCTGGAACAGAAATAATTTATGATCCATATGTAACGGAGATAGGTGAGCAGACTTTACTTGGAGGCTATGTTAAGATTGCAGGGCATGTAGTAGAAGACAAGCTTATTATAAAGAAAGTAAAGATAGGAAACAACTGCTTAATAGGGCTTGATACTGTCATTTTTCCAGGAGCAGTGATTGAAGACGATGTTACCATAGGAGCTAAAAGCTTGGTGCTGAAAAATCAAGTGCTGAAAAAGGGAAAAATGTATGGTGGCGTACCTGCAAAGGAGATTGGAGAGAAAAGAGAAAGATAACAAGAAAATAAAACATACCTATTCCTTCTGCAATTTTATTATCCCTTCCTCAGTTATTATTCCAGTAATATATTTTGCAGGTGTGACATCGAAAGCAGGATTTCTTACTTTATGTGGCTTCCATGGATATACTTTCGTCACCTCCTCTCCGCCTCTTTCCTCAATTTTTATTTGACTACCATTTTCAATTCTTTTATCGAAAGTGCTTAAAGGAGCAGCAACATAAAATGGAATACCATTTTCCTTAGCAATGACTGCTTTCTCATATGTTCCTATTTTATTTGCAACATCATAATTTGCTGCTATTCTATCTGCCCCTACAATAACCATATCTACTTCTCCATTTCGCATGAAATAACCTGCTGCATTGTCTGCTATAACTGCATGCTCTATTCCCTCCTGCTCCAGTTCCCATGCTGTAAGCAAGCCTTGTAAACGAGGACGAGTTTCATCAACCCATACAAAAGGTTGCATATCTTTTGCCATTCTTATTGGAGCTAAAGCAGTGCCATAATCAACGCATGCCAAAGCGCCTGCATTACAATGCGTTAGTATGCGTGTATTTTTTCCAATAAGGTTTTTTCCATGCTCTCCAATTTTCCTGCATTTTTTTACTATGCCCTCTGTATATTCACCAGCAACTTTAATGGCATCCTCTCCCTGTCTCGCTTTTTCAAGCACGTAATCGATAGCATAAAATAAATCATAGGCAGTAGGGCGAGTTTCTTTAAGCATTCTTGCAGCCTTTTCCCTATTCCTTGCCATTGCAACGCCATATGCAGCAGCACATCCTATGGCAGGAGCACCTCTTACAACCATTTCTTTTATTGCATAGGCAACATCTTCAGCACTTTTCGCTTCAAAAATTTCAAGCTTCGCTGGTAGCTTGCGTTGATCAATGAGCTTAAGACATTCATCTTCATACCATAAACTTCTCATTTCCTTACCATTTACTAACATTTTATCCTTTCCTTTAGTTCTCTCAAGCTTTTACCAACTGCAATTTTCCCATAGTCCTCGAGCTCCACCAAATTTGAATCTTTCAAGGATTTTATTACTTCCATAGCAGTGTTTACGTCTTCAATACATTTTCCTTCGTTGCAGGTAAAATGGGCTATAACGTTTATATCTTCTCTTCTGTAAATAAGCCAGTGGAGCGCTACGTCGCAAGGTTCTTCGATGCCAATGACTAAAGCAACATCACTAACAGGATTATAGTCAACGACTTCAACAAAATTTTCATTGTTCAGCCTGCTGAATTCTGCTTTTTTTGATGTTATCAGCATTCTTTTTCCATATCTCGCACTTATGCTCAGGAGTTTTGCTTCTATTTCGACACAAATTTTTTTAATTTCATCAACTAATGGATTTTTTATTTCCTCTCTCGCCAAAAAGAAAGTTCTCATTTCAGAGGAATCAGGCAGAGGAAAATAAAATCCCCTTTTCCCTTATTTTTAAACTGGTGAATTTCATTTGGCTCAACAAGTGCAAAATTTCCTGGCTTTAATGGATGTTCGTTTCCATTTTCATCAACAAGTGCTCCCTCTCCTTCCAAAACAAAAACTTCATGCTCCCAGTCATGCTTGTGTAATGGGGTATAACCATTTTCCTTTATTGTAAATCTTCTCATTGCAAAATTCGGTGCAACTTTTTCATCAATGAGCCACTGAATCTGCACATTTTTTGCTCCCTCTTCATGCACATCCTCTTTTTTCACTTCATCAAATCTTTTAACGAACATAAAAATGAATGAAGAGCAATTATAAAATATTTTCATGTGATTTCATGGCATTATTAAATTTGAAACCTAATGAAAATTTGTTAATTATATTCATGTTTGTTTTCATCCCTTTTAGAAACATTTCTCAGGCTATCTATTCTTCTAATATCTACTCTTCCAATTTCTTTACAATCTCTGATTTCATTGCCTAAAAGAGCAGGTAGCATTTTCATTCCTGCTCAGTTCATTTTATTTTATAGCAAAAAATAGATGAATGCAATCTATTCCTTCCTGCTTGATTTTATTGCCATCTTAAGCACGCCCATTAAAGTATGATATTCCCATTTTGAAAGCATTGCTCTCCCAATGATTCTGCGGAAAAGAATTTTTGTATTCTCTTTTTTGAAATCGGGATAGCCTATTGCATCCAGAAGTTCATCAAAAAACTCATACATTTTCTCTTTTTCTCTTCCATCAGCAAGAATAACTTCTGGTGGTTGATATTTCTGAATGAAAAGTTCGTATAGAACAATGCAGACAGCATGAGAAAGATTTAGAGCAGGATACTCATCACTTGTTGGAATTTTAACAAGCAAATCACATTTTTTAATTTCTTCATTTAATAATCCATAATCTTCTCTTCCAAAAGCAATACCTATTTTTCCATCCATTTTGTAAATTTCTTCTGCAAATTTTCTTGCTGTAAATGCCTTTCTCAAATGGTGCTTATCATTTTTGCTATCTACGGAAGAGGTGCCAACAATATAATCAAGTTTTTTAACAACTTCATCAAATGTTCTGTAAATTTCTGCATTATCCAGTACATCCTGAGCATGCATTGCATACTTCCTGCATTCGTCATCATCTATTGAGAAGGAAGGAGATACAAGAATGAGTTTAGAAAAGCCAAAATTTTTCATTATTCTTGCAACTGCTCCAACATTGCCAGCATACTTTGGCTCTACAAGCACAAGAGACAATTCCATTATAGGCTAAATATGTAAACAAGCATTGGAGGTGTCTCTTCCATTAAACCAGCTTTATTGTATGCAACTGCATGAAGATACATGTATCCAACATCCCCTCTCCACAACCATTCATATGGATACATTGTATCTATGTTCTGCAAAATTCCATTTACATAGAAAGAAACATTCTCAATGTCTGAATGCATGTCATATGCAGTGGTTCTCACCAAAATTCTTCCAATAATAACTGTATTACCGCTTGCCAGAGGCCATATCTGGCGATCAAATAGATATAAGTAGCCTGGCATTGGGCGCTGAATTACAAGATATGGCTTTGATGTATCAATTTTTATTGTTGCACTTTTAGTCGCTTCAGTGCTTCCTTTATCATCTACACTGTAAAATTCTAAGATATGTTCACCATCACTACTTATTGTAAACGGTGCTGTATAGGTTATCCAGCTTCCTCCATCAATGCGATATTTTGTATATGCTATAGCATCTCCATCTGGATCTGTGGCAGTTAGTGTTACCTCAACGCTTCCAAGATACCATCCATTCTTTCCATCTGGAGATGAAGGGTTAAGTGTGTATGTTGTAACAGGTGCATCATTTGTTGGTCCTATAGCGACGGTTAGAATAGATGACCATCCACTTTCTGCACCATGCACATCTTTTGCTTTCACTTTAACATAATATGTACCTGAACATGTCCATGCATGTGAAGCACTTCCAACACATCCAGATGTATATGGACCAACCCATCCACTGGTAGTTGAGTCACCCCAGTCAAAATAATAGTATATCTGATCTCCATCTGGATCAGTTGTTACACTTGTATATGTATATGACACACCAGCATAGCCAGATGTTACACCAGATGGCTTGCTTGGCGTATATGGCGGGTTATTTGCACCAGTAATAGTGAAGTAATGCACTGAGCTTTTAGCACCATTGCCTGCATTATCTCTGGCATATATCGTGAAGGAATATAGGCCAGGTATCGTATACACCTCTCTTCTGTAATATGTGGTGCAACTTATGTAATGCATTGTGAAATTTGCTTTGGAACTATCTGGATATGTTACTTCTAAATAAACCCCATCTACTCCAGAGCCTGAATCTGTAACTGTACAGCTTATATTTACATATCCTCCTGGCGACTGTGTGGATGGATTTGCAACTATGTTTGATATACTTGGAGGAGTGCTCTCTACAGTATATGAAGCATTATGCGTTGTTTCTTCATTTCCAATGTTGTCCTCGCTGTAATATTCCACATAATTTGTTCCAGCCTTAACTAGTGAAAATGCTCCAGAATAAACATAAAAATTATTTGATTTTCCTGTGCCGGTGCCTGGCGCAGGATGCCATGTGCCATTCCATATGCGGTAATATGTTGAGCTTACGCCTGTCATTGTATCTGTAGCACTGAGAGTTATGGAAGAGGATGGTGAAACATAGCTTCCAGATGACGGCGATATACTTGTTGTTGGAGGATTTGTATCCACTCCAGCATTTTCATCTGCTGAAACAGGAGGTGCTTCGCTATTACCTGCATTGTCCTCAGCTATGGTATAAAATTCATAATATCCATCTCCAAATGGAGCATTGAAATTCCATTGCCATGGTGATGCGGTATCTGTGCCAAAAAATGCCCATGGACTCCATGTGGCATTATTGCTGCTGTATCTGTAATATAATGAAACTTCTTTAACTCCAGATAGTGTATCAGAGGCAGAGGCAGTTATAACAACAGGCAAAGAAGTATACCAGTATGCCATTGGATCTACACTTGATGATGGAGGCGTTATATCATGGCCAGCATCTTCATCTAAGCCTGGAGGTAATTCAGTATTTCCTGCTGAATCATTAGCTATTGAATAAAATCTATAATATCCCTCTCCTGCTGGAAAATTAAAATTCCATTGCCATGGTGATGCTAAATCTTTTGAAAAGAAAGTCCAAGCACCCCATGTAGAATTGTCTGTGCTGTACCTATACCATAAAGAAACATTCTCCACATGATAGTTATCAGTTGCTGTAGCAGTAATTGAAAGAGCAGAACTATGCCAGTAGGTGGAGATTGCATCTACGCTTGATGAAGGAAGCATTGTATCCTGCAATGTGAAATTATATGTGGAAGATATATTCCATCCACTTGCATTATATGCTTTTACAGTATAATTATAAACTCCCAACGGATCTGGGTATGCATAGCTATCATTATAATACCAAGTGTTTGGCGGGATATTAGTCATTGAATAATTTCCTTTGAGTGAGCCATCTGGATAATAAATTTCCACATACACTGAAGTAGCACCTGTTATATCTGCAGTAATATTATTAGAGCCAGGAACTTCAACAGGATCGGGAGAATCGCTAACAGAATTTATATCAGGCTGTGCCACTGCATAAATAAACGCTATTGCCAAAACCAAACACAACGCAATTGCTTTTCTCATAGCATTATAATAGAAAAGATTATTAAAATCTTTTTATGAGAAGAATTGAGGATTTTTAAAAATGAATAGATGTGAATGAATGAACAAGAATGAATGAACAAATTTCTGCATCCATGATTGATAAATTACTCATACAATCTGATTATATCGTAATTTCATCTCCGCAATTTTTGAAAAGCAATCTTCCATGATAAAAATATTTTTCTGA
>CAZNGK010000086.1:0-6651 GCA_964572575.1 uncultured Thermoplasmatales archaeon
GTGGTGGTGAGAAAGAAGGACAATGGAGTCAGATTGCATTCGATAATTTAAAGCTGAGAAAATATCATGATCCAGAGCCAGAGTATTATATAGGATAATAAACTAATCTCACTCCGTTTCCAACGACCTAGAGTTAAAACTGAAAGCAATGATTATATACTTTTGCATCATTTTCCATGTGAAAGAGTCACAGGATAAATACATTGTATTAACAGGTGATTTAAAGTCGTCCAGAAAAATTAGAGTTAGAGATAGGATAAAAATTCAAAGGACATTTAAAAATGCTCTTGAAATAGTTAACGAAAAATTTAAGAAGACAATAACTGCAAAATTTATGATTGTAGGTGGTGACAGTTTTCAAGGAATGCTCTCCTCTCCTCATTATCTTTTTGACATTTATTACATGCTTTTTGAAAATATTAATCATCCTTTTTATTTAGGAATCGGTGTTGGCGATATATCTACAGAATTAAGTGAAAATGTTATAGAAATGGATGGAGAAGCATTTCATCATTCTGCTGATGCATTGAAACAGGTAAAAAAAGATAGAACATGGGTCATCTTCAAAAGCGGGTGGAATATTGATGACATTGTTTCCTCCTCCTGGAATTTAATGGCAGATATAATCTGGAACTGGAGTAAAAGACAGAAAGAAATTATAATGTATTATAGGAATCATGGAGAAAATAGAGAGGCAATTAGATTGGCAACTAAAAACTTTGGTGTGGGTGAAAGAAACGTATACAAAACATTAAGGATAGGAAGGTATAATTTATTGAAGGCAGTAGAAAACTCATTAAAGGAAATATTGAACCAAAAATGGTTCAAATTAAATATTGAACCAAAAATGGTTGAAAGAGGTTGATATAATGGATTCTGTTTCTAAGCTCGTCATAATTATTCTTGGATATATTTTTACAAGCATTATGGGCCTATATTTCGTCAGATGGATACTTGGTAAATATGAAGAAAATATAGAAGATTGCGGTTTAAAAAGAGCAGGCATGGTAATAGGAATAATTGAAAGATTTTTGGTATTTACATTTGTATTGCTCAGTCAGTATACAGCAATAACAATTATTTTTGCTGCCAAATCCATTGCTAGGTTTAATGAATTAAAAAAGAGAGAAATAGCTGAGTATTACTTGATTGGTACGCTTTCTAGCATAACTTTTGCATTAATTACAGGAGTAATTGTCCAATTAATTGTGGAGGAAACAATATGAAAAATAAGAAGATTGTTATCACAGGAGGAGCAGGATTCATTGGAAGCCACTTAGCAGAAGAGCTTGCTGAAAATAATGAAGTGACTGTCATTGATAATCTTTATACAGGGAAATTGGAGAACATAAGACATTTACTTGATGAGGAAAAAATTTTTTTCAAAAAAGGAGACATAAGAGATTTAGATTTCTTAAAAGATGTATTCCAGGGTGTAGATTATGTTTTTCATCAGGCTGCCATTGTTTCTGTTCCTTATTCCATAGAAAATCCTGTTTTAGCCAATGAAGTTAATGTGAATGGCACATTAAATGTGCTTATTGCTGCTAAAGAATGCAACGTGAGAAAAGTTGTTTATGCCTCATCCTGTGCTGTTTATGGAGATAATCCTAACCTGCCATTAAAAGAAGATATGCTTCCAATGCCATCCTCGCCATATGCTGTATCAAAGTTAGCTGGCGAATACTATTGCCAGATTTTTACACAAGTTTACAATTTGCCTACTGCTATCCTTCGTTATTTCAATGTTTACGGTCCACGTCAGGATGCATCCTCGCAATATGCAGCAGTTATTCCAAAATTCATAGCACGCATTATGGAAAACAAGCCCCCTGTTATTTATGGAGATGGAAAGCAGACAAGAGATTTTATTTATGTAAAGGATGTAGTCAGAGCTAACATATTTGCAGCGGAAGGCAACGCAACAGGCATATTTAATATAGCAAGTGGAAAACAAACGAGCATAAATGAATTAGCAAATTTAATTATGGAAATAACGAATAAAAAATTTAACCCAATCTATAATAAACCAAGAAAAGGAGATATAAGACATAGTGTCGCCGATATTTCGAAAGCTAAAAAAGAAATAAATTTCTGGGTAGAATATTCATTGGAGAAGGGATTAAAAGAAATGATGGTAGGAGATGAAAATGAAAATATTGCTTACAGGAGGTAGTGGTTTATTTGGGCAGGCATTTATCGAGCTTTTAGAAAAGACTCCATATGAATTATATGTTACCTACAACAAAAACCACATTGCCTATGAAAAAGCCATTTTTCTTGATATATGCGATGAAAGTAAAGTGGACAAGATAATTGAAAAATTGCATCCAGATGTTATTGTTCATGCAGCGGCATTTACCCATGTAGATAAATGTGAAGTGGAAAAAGATAGGGCATACAATGTGAATGTTAAAGGAACAAGAAATGTGGCGAAAGCTGCGAAAAGAATGAACGCTAAGGTGATTTACATTTCCACTGACTATGTTTTTGATGGTGAAAAAGGATTTTATAGTGAAGACGATGAGACAAATCCAGTCAATTATTATGGTTTAACAAAACTTGAAGGCGAGAAAGTTATTATGGAAATTTGCGACAATTTCATTATTGCCAGAACTTCTGTTATCTATGGCATAAATAAGAAGAATTTTGCAACATGGGTCATAGAAGAATTGAAACAAGATAATCAGATAAAAATAATAACTGACCAATGGGTTTCACCAACTTTGAATATAGATTTAGCAGAACAAATAATTGCATTAATTGAAAGAGGCGAAAGTGGCATATTTCATACTTCAGGAGGAGAAAGAATTAGCAGATATGATTTTGTTTTGAAATTGGCTGAGATTTTTGGTTTTGATAAAAAGCTCATTATTCCAACTACAACTGATAATATGAGTTGGATTGCTAAAAGACCAAGAGATTCATCATTGGATGTGTCAAAAATCTCAAATATAAAAAAGCCTTATAAATTAGGACAGGCGTTGCATTTGCTTAAGGAGCTAATAAAATGAAGGGTTTAATCTTATCTGGTGGCTATGGAACGAGGCTGAGACCATTAACTTATTCTCAACAAAAACAGCTTATCCCTGTAGGAAATAAGCCAATTTTATTTTATGCTATAGAAGATATAATTGAGGCAGGAATAAAAGATATAGGCATAATAGTTGGTCCCAATAAGGAACAGGTTATGGAAACGGTGAAAAGCAAGGATTGGAATGCCAATATTGAATTCATTTATCAGCCTGAGCCAAAGGGAATTGCTCATGCAATAATAGTGGCGGAAGAATTTTTGAACAATGAGCCATTTGTTATGTATCTTGGAGATAATATATTAAAAGAGGGGATAGTGGAACATGTAAATGATTTTATAAAATCCGACGATGAAGCTCATATTTTATTAACTGAAGTGCCAAATCCTCAGGATTTTGGAATAGCACAACTTAATGAAAAAAATGAGATTGTTAAGCTTGTGGAAAAGCCAAGGGAACCGCCAAGTAATTTTGCAGTTATAGGGATATATATGTTTAACCCTGCTATCTTTCAGGCAGTAAAGGAGATAAAACCATCTTGGAGGAATCAACTGGAAATTGTAGATGCCATACAATGGCTTATTGACAATGGCTATAAAGTAAAATCTGCCTTTGTAAAAGGATGGTGGAAAGATACTGGCAAACCAGAAGATATAATTCATGCAAATCATCTTGTGCTAGATGAAATAAAGGGGGTGGAGAATAAAGGTAATCTGAAAAATTCCAAAATAAATGGGAGAGTAATTATTGAAGAAAATGCAATAATAGAAGATAGCATTATTAAAGGACCAACCATCATTGGGAGAAATTGTAAAATAATAAATTCTTACATTGGTCCATATACAAGTATTGGAAATAATTGTGAAATTATAGATACGGAAATAGAAGATTCTGTGGTAATGGAGGGAACAAAGATAATGGGAGCAGGAAGAATTGTTGAATCCTTAATCGGAAAAAATGCAGTAATTTCCAGGAATAATAATCGTCCTAGAGGTTATAGGCTTGTTATAGGCGATAGTTCACAGGTGAGGATATAATGAAAGAAATTGAAAAATTGGATAGGAGGAAAATCATGGAGGAGATAGGAAGAATATTATCAGAATTTGATATAATAGAGGTGGTTTATGTTTTTGGTTCCTTTGTTCATAATCCAGATTTTAATGACGTGGATGTGGCTTTGTTAATTTCCAAAAAATTAAAGCCGTATGAAAGATTCAAACTTAAAATGAAAGTTGCTAGGGAATTAGAAAGAAAAATTAAGCCAAGGTTTGAATTTGATGTTAAAATACTGAATTATTCACCTCTCGAATTCCAGTACGAAGTTTTGAAGACAGGAAAAGCAGTATTCATCAGAAATGCATCCAGTAAAATAGAATATGAAGCAGGCACAATTTCAAAATATCTTGATTTTAAGGATATTGTAAAGGAGATAGATAAGAGTTTTTTGGCAGAGGTGTAAAATGAGATTGTTTTTTCATTTAAAGGAATTAGATGAGGCATTGGAGGACTGGAAAAGATATCAAAGTATTTCAATTGAAGAATTTAGAAAAAATAGAGATATAAGAAATATGGTATTATATAGCATGTTGGTAGCTATTCAGGCATCTATAGATATTGCAGCACATATAATAGCTAAAAAAAATTTAAGAAGACCTACTACTTACAGAGAAACATTTGAAATTCTTGCAGAAAAGAAAATAATTTCAGATGATCTTGCAAATATGCTTTCTGACTTGGCCGGTTTCAGAAATGTTTTGGTTCATATATACTGGGAAATTGATTTGGAAGAAGTATATAGCGTATTGCAGAATGATTTAGAAACTTTGGAAATATTTAAAAAAGTTGTAAAAGAATTTTTGGAGGATGAAGTATGAGAATAATGGTTACAGGAGGAGCAGGTTTCATTGGTTCCAATTTTATTCATTATTTGCTGAATAAATATGATGATGTTGAAGTGATAAACTATGACAAACTTACTTATGCTGGCAACTTAGATAATTTAAGAGATGTAGAAAGCGATGCAAGATATCATTTTATAAAAGGAGATATCTGTGATAAAGAGTTAGTTGAGAAAGTGATAAAAGAACATGAAATAGAAGAGATTGTTAATTTTGCTGCAGAAAGCCATGTTGACAGAAGCATAACTGGGCCAGAGCCATTTATTAAAACAGATGTATTAGGCACTTTTACTTTACTTGAGGTAAGCAGAAAATTTGATATCAAAAGATATGTTCAGATTTCTACTGACGAAGTATATGGAAGTATAGAAAAGGGTTCTTTTAGCGAAGAAGATCCATTAAATCCTTCTTCTCCATATTCTGCAAGTAAAACAGGAGCAGATTTACTTACACTCGCCTATCATAAAACGTATGGATTGAATACTGTTATAACGAGGTCAAGCAATAACTATGGACCATATCAATATCCAGAGAAATTAATTCCTGTTTTGATTATAAGAGCCTTACATAATGAGTCATTGCCTATATATGGAGATGGAACAAATGTGAGAGATTGGTTATATGTAGAAGATAATTGTCAGGCAATAGATTTGGTTAGGCAAAAAGGAGGGAAAGGAGAAATTTATAACATAGGGGCAAATGATGAATGGCGTAACATAGACGTTGCCAGATTAGTGCTTAAAATACTCAACAAGCCAGAGAGTTTGATTACATTTGTAAAAGATAGGCCGGGACATGATTTCCGCTATTCTTTGAATATAGAAAAGATAAAAGCGTTGGGCTGGAAGCCATTGACGCCATTTGAGGAAGGATTGAAAAAGACTGTTGAATGGTATGTTAAAAATGAATGGTGGTGGAAGAAGTTGATTTAAGGTGATAAAATGCCATTTGAATTTAAAAAGCTAAGCATTCCAGATGTTATACTTATAAAACCAAAAGTTTTTGAAGATGAAAGAGGCTTTTTCATGGAAACCTATAAAAAAGAGGATTTTGAAAAAGCTGGAATAACTGGCGATTTTATTCAGGATAATCACTCAAAATCAAAATATGGAGTGCTTCGAGGACTACATTTTCAACGCATGCCATATGCTCAGGCAAAAATTGTTAGATGTATTAAAGGCGTCATATATGATGTAGCAGTTGATATAAGAAAAAACTCACCACATTTTGGAAAATATATTGGCATCATTCTATCTGAATTCAATAAATATCAGCTTTACATCCCACGTGGATTTGCTCATGGTTTTGTTATTTTAAGCAATGAAGCAGAAGTTGTTTACAAAATCGATAATGTATATGCTCCAGATTATGAATCTGGAATCATCTGGAATGATGCAGATATAAACATTCAGTGGCCCATAGACAGCCCAATTATTTCAGAAAAGGATAAAAAATGGTCAACCTTAGCAGAACTTAAAGAAAGAAACGAATTATTTTAGGTGAAAAAGAAAATGGCAATAAACGAGCCAGATGCAACAATGGTAACAGAAACTCTTCAAAGAGTAGCAAAAGGAGCAGGTTTGATTTTTATTGGCACTTTATTAAGTTTCTTTTTTACCTTTGTTAGCAAACTTATAATCGCAAGACACTGGACAAACGCCGACTATGGAATCTTTTCATTGGCATTGGTTTTGTTAAATATCTTTGCAACTAGAAGTACA
>CAZNGK010000087.1:0-6609 GCA_964572575.1 uncultured Thermoplasmatales archaeon
CCGCCTCAAAAACAAATTTTTAAGCAAAATATAAAATTTGTGGGCGAGTTTACGCTTGCTTTTATATAATAGCTATCGCAACAACTTCAGTAAAGTTTAATTTATCGTGCTGATATTAAAATATGATATATTCGTATTCAT
Source organism: uncultured Thermoplasmatales archaeon (assembly GCA_964572575.1). GTDB lineage: Archaea > Thermoplasmatota > E2 > UBA202 > JdFR-43 > VBQI01. Next base: position 142 of record CAZNGK010000087.1, read on the forward strand.
CAATAACATCCTTTGAAAATTGTCCTCACAAATTTAAGCTTGCTTACATTGATAAAATAAAACCTTTGCGAAGAAATATAGAGGCATTTATGGGGAGTAGAGTTCATGAAGCCCTAGAAAAGCTTTACAGAGACAAAATTTATGAAAAGATATGCTCACTGGAAGAGCTTCTTTCCTTCTATAACAGGAGATGGGAGAAGGAAATGAGCAGCCAAATTTTTGTTGTAAAGGAATATGATGTTGAAAATTATAGAAAAATGGGAGAAAGATATCTCATCGATTACTATAATACATATAAACCGTTTGATGAAGGTAGAACAATTGCTCTGGAAAAAAGAGTTTTCTTTCCTTTAAATGAGAAATACTGGATTACAGGTATTATTGACAGAATAACAGAAGTGGATGGAATATATGAAGTGCATGATTACAAAACTTCCTTATATCTGCCTACAAAAAAGGATATAGAAAATGATTGTCAACTCCAATTATATGCTCTTGCATTGAATTATCTATATGGCGCAGAAGAAGTAGAGCTTGTATGGCATTTTTTGGCTTTCAATAAAGAAATGAGAATTAAGAAAGAGAGTTATGAGGAAGCCAAGAATGAAGTTATAAAAAAGATAGAGAAAATTGAAGAGGCGTGCAAAATCAATGAATTTCCTGCAACTGAATCAAATATATGTCCATATTGTGAATATCAGCAAATTTGCCCTCTTTTCAGGCATCATTATAAAATAGAAGAACTGGAAGCAGAGGAAGCAAAGGAGGAAGAAGGTTTCTCCCTTGTAAATAAATATTGGGAAATAAGTAGGAAAATAACTGAGCTGAAAGCTTTACAGGAAGAAATAAGAGAAAAGATTATTGAATATGCAAAGAAAAATGGAATGCAATATGTATATGGAAGTGAAAAAATTGCAAATGTAAAGATATATAGAAATGTTTACTTTAAAGAAATGGAAAAAGTGGAGGAGGTTTTGAGAGAAGAAGGCTTATATGAAAAATATTCAAAAGTTGATGCAATTTCATTATCTAAAGCCCTTTTAAATGATGAAATGCCCACTCATATTAAAAATAAGCTTCAGGAGCTTGCTGAGGAAAAAGAGGTCATTAAAATTTATCTGAGAAATATTGAAAGAGAGGAGTAATTTAGCTATATTGTTTTAGCTATATCGTTTAAGACTATGAATATATAATCTACCCCAGCTAAATGCCACAATTGCCCCAATAATATTTCCTGTCACTATTCCCATCCATATGCCAGTCAAACCAAGATGCATGACTAATCCAAAAATATATGCCATAGGAGTGGTAAGGACAATAGTGCGTAAAAGCGTCAAAACTAAGGAATTGACACCTTTTCCTACGCCCTGAAACATGGATGAAGAAAACATTCCAAAGGCAACAAAAGGATAGAAAAAGACCATTGTTTTAAGAAATTCTGTTAAATCATCTGCAATGCGGGCTGAATTGGCAGAATGAGTGAAAAGTATTGTTATCCATGGAGCAAGAAAATAGGTGAATAAAGCAACTATTGCCTCCACAAAAAAGCCCAATTTTATTGCATACATATATGCTTTATCGAGCTTATCCACATTTTTCGCTCCATATGCAGCACCTGTCACTGAAGTCACTGCTGTAGCCATTCCTAAAAGTGGTAGCGTGCCTATCATGACAATGCGCCATCCTGTGGTATAGACTGCAATGCCATCAGTTCCACCTGCTTTTACTACAATAATGTTGAGGGCAAGGATAGAAAGGGACATGGATAGCTGGATAACTGAGGCGGGTAAGCCAACTTTTAGAATTTCTTTTATAATTTTCCAGTTAAATTTAAAATTTTGGAAATGCACTAATACATATGTATCTTTTCTTAGAAAAAGCCAGTTGAAAAGGAGAGAGGAGGAAACTATAATTGAAATGAGGGTAGCCCATGCTGCTCCTGCCACTCCTAAGCCAAGAGTATAGATGAAAATTGGATCAAGCACAATGTTGAGAGCAGAGCCTAAAATCAATGCATACATTGCACGTTTTGCATCTCCTTCTCCCCTTAATATGCCGTTGGCTATATTTGAAAAGAAAATGAATATGGCACCTCCAAACAGAATTCTTGCATACTCTGTTGCCATTTTTGTTACATCTCCTGCTCCCATTTCTTTAAAAATTTGGGTAGAGAATGTAGAAAATGGAATGCCAACTGCTATGGCTACAATAGCCCCAATTATGAGTGAATGAAGAGCTATACTGTCAGCATCTTTCTTATTACCTTCCCCAATTTTCCTTGAAATTGCAGAGCTTCCTCCAACACTAATACCAGTGGCAAGTGCCATCAAAAGAAAGAAGAATGGAAAGAAGAAGCCAACTGCAGCAAGTGCATCTGCTCCCAAACCAGAAACCCAGATAGCATCTACAATACTGTAAATTGTCTGAACAGATAAGCCTATAATCATGGGCAAAGCAAGCTTTCTTATAGCTCTCTTTGGATTGCCAAGAAGCGTTTTTACTCCATCTGTTACATATTCCATTTCACCAACTCTCTTGCACTGGTTAACGACCGACTATTAATCTCTTCTCTCTATCAAATAAATTATTCCTCCTGCAATTAGATATGCTATAATTGAGAAAATCCAGTTTCCAAAGAGTTTAAAAAGCAGGGCGAGAAACCAGAATAAAGCCTGTAGTGGTTTCAGAGAAAAGCTCTCTTCCATATGATTAAAGAAAGTGGAAAGCTCCACAGAGAAAATGTAGAAAAGAGCAAATACTATAAAGAGGAAAATTAGCTCAACTGCTATTCTATCTCTTCTTATCATGTTAATCAGCTGGAATAAACATCTTTAATCTTTTTATTGCTTTAAGCTTTTCCTCTTTTCCAATTTTTGCCTCTTCCAAACTGAGTTGAAGAATATGGGTGGCTTCATCCATTACCTTTCTGTTAACAGGATAAGGCACTCCATCTTTTCCTCCAACTGCAAATGAAAATTTAACAGGATCTTTCCATGATGGAGGAGCACCATAAAGCAGTTCAGAAATGTAGGCAAGTGCCCTTACAGTTGCGGAGCCAATTCCTTTTATTGCAAGCATCTCTTCATAATTTTTTGGCTGTATTTCATATACTTCCTTTAATGCATTCCAGTTAATATTGCGGGGCATACTCAGCATGGCTACACTTCCATCTAAGGTTTGCTGATATGGCTTTATTGCCTTAAACTGACGTTGCAGATGAGTTGTACGCTCTTTTGCAACATCTAAGCTTATTTTCCTGGCTTCCTCACTTTCCTTTGCTGTCATATTTAATGCAATTCCCTTTTTACCTACTATAGCTGAGTGCGGCTCTTCAATAAAATTTTTTATTTTCCACATCCAGTGATAACGGCGAGCATATTTTGTCTTTGCATTCATTCCCTGCTGAATAACAGCCCATTTTCCCTCGGAATTAAACATTATAACATGGTGATATAGATTATAGCCATCCTGCAAGGCAGCACTATCTACTTTTGCAGACATTCTGCTTGCATGCTTTATTTTTTCTGCATCTGATAAGCCAAGGTTCATTGCCTTCTCTTCTATTTCCTGCAGAGTTTTGCCTGCCATTCCTTTTCCTCCAGCCACTTCAATGCCATAATTCCTCAATGTTTCCTTTAAGGCACCGCAGGTTACAGTAGTTGTGCCAGATGAATGCCAATCATATCCCAGAACGCAGGAAAAGCTCTGAAACCAGTATGGATTGGACAACAATTCCAGAAATTTTTCCTCTCCATATTCATATATTATGACCCCTGCTATTGCATCTGCAAGCTTAACCATTCTTTTGAAAAGCCATCTTGGAGCTTTCCCATAATGAAGTGGCAAATTTGCTACTCCTACTTTATGCACACATATATAAAATATTAGCAGTATAAAAAGATGAAGAGAGGGGAGCAAAGTGTAATATTTAATTGTTTTCCCATTACATGGCAACGACTTAAAAAACGAATGTAACCTTGGTACGAAGGTAACTTTGGTTATTTTACAATTAGTATGATAATAGATCTAACATTCCTATATATGGATAACCCATTTCAACCCTTATATAAACCAGGTGGTAAAATTCTTATATAAATCTTTATTTTTAGTGTATTGCGAAAGAAACTATAGGGGGTTATAAAAATGAAGAGAATGATATGGAAAGAATCGATGTATATTTTAATTATTTTAGTGTTAATATTTCAAATACCTGCCACTATTTCCAAAGAGAAAATTTTCAATATTCCGCATCAAGAAGTTGATCAAAATGAACAGGAAGAAATAGATCAAGAACAAGAAGATTTTAGTGGTGGCTTTGAAAAGCTATATAGTGACATAAATTTAATTCAATCATTTAAACCAGCTAGAGATATAATTACGAGAGCCGAATTATATTTATCTAAATGTGTTAGCGATAGAAGTGATCTAGGTGATATTGTAGTATCTATTCGGAAAACAATATATGGCAAGGATTTGACATTCTCTTCAGTCTCATTCGAAAATATCAAAAGTAGTGGTGGCTGGGTCGAATTCGATTTCCCAGATATTTCGGTGGAAGACCACCACACATATTATATAATTTGTCGTACTTCTGGTGGCAATAATGATAACTTTTATCGATGGCATTATGGCAGCCAATGCATGTGGGGGGATCCTTATCCTTGCGGAGAAATGATTAGAAAAGAGAGGAGCGGATATAATAATATTACCACAAGAGATTTCTCTTTCCGTGTTTATGGTATGGGAGACGGTGAAATTGAAAGATGGGCAATTGCAATGGGTTTCGGCTTTGATGCTTGTAGAGAGGATGCCAGACGTTTGAGGGATATTCTTCATAATTATACATCGAATATTTGGCCATTAGATCATATAAAAGTATATGATACACCTTCAGAAGCAATATGGAGTAATATACTTGCAGGTCTTTCATGGATAGAATCTCAAGAAGATTCAAATGATATTACTCTTTGGCAATCAGCAGGTCATGGATCGGAGACAGGTCTTTCTGATGATCATACAATTCTCCCCTACACTACTTTAGATTCACTATTCGATCAATTTGAGGGATCTGTAGTAATAATGATTGTCGCTTGCTATTCTCAGAATGCTCATGTGTATTTGGGAGAGCCCGGCCGGATAGTAATGACAGGACGAAGTGCAACTCCTCCTCCATCTGACCACATATTTCCTTTTGATTATACCTATTTTATTAGTTATTTTACACGTCCTGAATTAGGAGGGGCGTGGGGGAATACTGATTGTGATGAGAATGGAGATGAATGGGTCTCTGCTGAAGAGGCTTTTTATTATGTATTGAACACCCATCAGTGGCCTGGATATTGGTCTAATGGCTATTTATATCCCTCTATCACAGATGGAATTGATGGAGAATTACCTATTACTTTTGTTGGAGAATATCTTTCTTATTCTCCTACATCTTATGACTTTGGAACTATTCAAGAAGGTCAAACATATCAAACAACATTTGATATATGGAATAGTGGAACTGGAACATTATCATGGAATTTGAGTGATGGTTATTCATGGTTAAGCTATAGTCCAACATCTGGTTCGTCAAATGGAGAACACGATACAGTAACAGTAACAATTAATACAACGGGATTATCTCCAGGCTCATATAATGGAAGTATTATCATCTCATCAAATGGGGGAAATGGAACATTTGAAATAACATTCAATGTCCTCCCTAACCCACATCTTTCTTATTCTCCTACATCTTATGACTTTGGAACTATTCAAGAAGGTCAAACATATCAAACAACATTTGATATATGGAATAGTGGAACTGGAACATTATCATGGAATTTGAGTGATGGTTATTCATGGTTAAGCTATAGTCCAACATCTGGTTCGTCAAATGGAGAACACGATACAGTAACAGTAACAATTAATACAACGGGATTATCTCCAGGCTCATATAATGGAAGTATTATCATCTCATCAAATGGGGGAAATGGAACATTTGAAATAACATTCAATGTAATCGCTCCAGATATGCGAGTAGAACCAAATCACTTGGAGTTTATCTTTAATAAAAATTCTTCAATTTTAGTAAATATAAAAGAATCTCCATCAACCAATGATTTTGATAGTAAAAATATATTTGTTTATAACGATGGCTTAGCAAATTTGACAGTTTCAAATATCATCATTAATTATAAAGTAGGAGAACCAACTGGATGGATAACCAGTGTTAGTCCAATATCTTTTACTGTGCTACCTAACGATTCACAAGAAGTAACGGTAACCGTCGATAGCTCCAGTTTGGCATATGGAACATATCACGCATGGCTCCTTATTTATTCCAATGATCCTGATGAGAATCCTTATAATGTGTCAGTGAATCTTAAAGTCAACCAACCCCCTGTATTAAACTTCGTTTATTCTCCACAAAATCCAACCTCTGCAGATACCGTTTCATTTATTGATAAAAGCACTGACTTAGAT
>CAZNGK010000088.1:0-1968 GCA_964572575.1 uncultured Thermoplasmatales archaeon
GCCAGTAGCACATAGTCGTGATCGGCAAAAATTTCAAGCGTAATGGTGCCATCATAATATTTTTTCAACTCCTTTATAATGTCCTGCCATTTTATTTTTCCTATGCCAACAGGCAGATGTAAGTCTTCCTTGCCAAAGTTATCATGAACATGAACATGCTCTATTTTACTATGAAACTTCCTTATGAATTTACAAGCATCTCTTCCATGCAATGAAACATGCCCCACATCTAAATGAAAATACAATTTTGGCAACGCCTGTAAAATTTTTGCAACATTTTTGTAATTATCGAGCTCGCCAACACCGCTTTCATACATTAGCCCTATATTGTATTTCTCTGCTTCATCAATTAACAGAGCCAAGCTTTCTATCTGCATTTGCAATCCTTCTTTTGCATTGAAAAGTGAAGGGGGCCAACTTGCATGAACTGTAACATATTTCGCACCAAGTTTTTCAAATGTCTCAAAACATTTAATGGCTTCTTTTATTGCTGCTGAACGTATTTCTTCTATTGGAGAAGCAAATGGGAGATAGTATGGAGTATGTCCAACTATTCCTAAGCCATAATTATTTAGTAATTTTCTTGTCTCTCTCAAATCAATGTTATTATAGTATGCTCTGTCTGGCTCCATGAAAAAATCAATAAAATCAAAATGTTTAGCAATCCATTTTATCTCCTCTATAATATCTTTCCTTGGATTATTTGGATATCCAATTTTCATGATTTGAATGAAAGCGATGCTATATATTCATTTTTAAAAAACAGTGATTTTTCCTTCAAGTATTTCATTTTGTATATTTCCTATCTTTTCGATATTCTCCGTTACAATCTCTTCGATACCAGAATCTACACTTCCATCTACGATACCTATGCTTATCATAAGAGGATCTGTAATTGGTCTTCCAATCTGAGAAAGCATTTTAACATACACTTCCTCCACATCATAATTCTTTGCAATATCATTTGCAATTCTTGTGGCAACAATGTTGTAAAGTTTTCCTACATGTGTTACAGGATTTTTGCCTGCTGCTGCCTCCATGGAAACTGGGCGATTTGGAGTGATGAGTCCATTTACTCTGTTTCCTCTTCCTACAGAGCCATCGTCACCATTCTCCATTGATAAGCCTGTTACAGTTAGATAGAAAACACCTTTTTCATAATCATCTGCAGTGTTAATTGCAAGGCTCACATCTTTATCAGTGATTTTTCTTGAGAAGTCAAGAAGCTCTTCAGCAACTTCCTCTTTCACACTTACATAATGGTCAGCATTAGGAATATATCTGTCTACCATAGCAATTGCAACAGTCACATCAATTTCATTTTCCTTTCTGCAACTCATAACTTTTACATCTTCTCCAAGTTCTGGAAATCTTTTTTTCAGTGTCACATTTATATATTTCTCCATCTGCAAAGTGAGCTTTTCTGTTTCTGTAAGGGGAGCATATCCTGTTCCAACAGAAGTATCATTTGCAAGTTTGCGACGAGGGTCATATACGCTTTTTAAATCCTGGCTACCTTCCCATATTTTGCAATCAAGCATAACATCTGTATCTGCATTTAAATTTGGAAAATTATTTTCTAGATATTCATGAGCAGATTTTATTGCAATTGCCCTTATTGGAAGGCGTTTATTTCCAACCATAGCAGTAGCTCTTCCAACTAAAAGAATGTAAACTGGTTCAATAATCACGCCTCCACCAAATTGAGGCTGACTCTGCCCTCCAACAATCTGACATTCATCTGTATTATGGTGCATTATATAACCAAAATGCTGGAGATATTCCCTGCACAAAGCTCGAGATACATTTTCTGCAAGACCATCTGCAACGCTATCAGGATGACCTATTCCTTTTCTTTCAACAATTTCTATCTTCTGTTTCTTTACTGGAATTATATTGAGATTTTCAACTGCTATATTCATAAAATGTGGATTGGAAAGTTATACTTATATTTTTGTTTTTTGAAGG
>CAZNGK010000088.1:2068-6564 GCA_964572575.1 uncultured Thermoplasmatales archaeon
TAAGCTCTTTCAATGTAAGCTCTGAAGAATGCTAAATATTCATAAAACCATATGTCATTGAAAAGGAAAATTTTTATATTTTTCCGAGATAAAGGAAAGGGGTGTTAAAATTAACGAACAACTATTAATGTTCTCAGCAATTGTAATTGCAGGAATATCTCTCCTTCTGTTCACAATTTCAGTAATATCTTTCAAGAGAATCAGGGAGACAAAGATGCTTTTTATAGGACTTTCTTTCCTTGTGTTTTTCACTAAGGCAATAATTTTCCTGTATCAGAAACTTTATGCAAAGCAGAATTATTTAATCATCTTGGATTTGCTCATTATCATATTCCTTTATATTGCAGCTGCCAAAAAATGAGAGAAGATTATCTTGCACTGGAAACAAGAAAAAAAATTTACAATTTAATTGCCAGTTCTCCAGGATTGCACAAAAGAGAAATTGCCCGCGAATTAAATATGTCGCTGAGTACAATAGATTATCACCTTCATTACATGGAAAAAAAAGACATTGTTATATCAAGGCAGGATGGAAAATATAAGAGATATTTTATTTCAGAAAAAATTTCTGCAGAAGATAAAAGAATACTTTCCATGCTCCGCCAGGAGACACCCAGAAAAATAGTAATTTTTTTACTTGAAAATCCAAGAGCTATTCATAAGGAAATCTGCAAGCATTTAAAAAAAGCACCTTCAACTATTTCATTTCACATTAAAAAATTGATTGAGGCTGGTGTAATTGAAGAAATTGCAATGGGAAAGGAAAAGGCTTACGCTGTCAGAAATGAAGAAAAGGTGGTTGATCTTCTGATTACTTATAAAAGCACTTTTCTGGATAGAGCAGTTGATAAATTTATTGATACATGGGCTTCATTTGGAAAAATTTAATAAATGGTTTATTTAACTTCTAAAAATATAAAATGCTGCAAAGAATATAACGAAGAGTCCAAAAAGAATTGCAAGGGTATTTCCAGCTACATTTTCCACAATAAACTCGATGCTTACCTGATATTCGCTGAAATGAGGAATGCTAATGAGGATGAAAACTCCTTCTCCTAGAGATTGCAACTTATAATATTCTGGATACAGGCTATCATCATTTGGATTAAGTACATCTTCAAAACTATCTGCCTTGCTTATTTCTTTACCTTCAAATTTTACTGAAAATTCATCAGAGAGGCATACTTTATTTCCAAGATTTATTTTTATTACTTTCCCTCCAGAGTCAGCATCACCTTTCACATTTAATAAAATCTTCTTCTCTCCAATAGACACAGGCTCAATTGACACATTTCCAAAGTAGGAAATGGAATCTGTGTTATTTTTAATATCATATCCATCAATTGTTATTTCTCCACCAATAAATTTATTTTTGAAGGCTTCCTTAATTTCCTCTTTTGCTATATTTGAAAAACTGAATAACATGAGATTACCATAGGCAGTAATATTATCATCTATATCCATATGGTTGTCACTAATCAGAACTGCACTGAAATTCTCCTTTTCCATTTTTATCATATTTTCATCTATTTTTTGTATGGTGTATCCTTCACTGCTGAAAATTATCTTATCTGCACATATCTTGAGAAATCTTATTGAAATAGCATGCAATTCCACCGTGCAGTCGCCATATCTAACAGTAAAAGAAGGACCACTTATATCAATTGGCATAAACGCCTTTTTTAACTCTTCTTTGAGAAGAGGATCTCTTTCTGCTATTCTTTCAAGTGCATCAGAGAATTGAATTGAAATTTCAATAGAGTTATTTTCATAGATTATATCCATCATGTGTCTGCCCTGTGAGAAACAAGATATTTTCTCAAATCCAGCTGGTAAATATTCTCCGCTAATTTTTCCATTTTCTATTTCAAATTTTCCCAAATCAAAACTCTCTAAATCAAATGCTGAAGTAATTGGGAGCATAAATAGCAGAGCTAATGCAATATATTTCACATTCTTTTATACAATCCTCTTTTATAAAAAGTTTCGTGCAATTATCGAATTCTGGAGAATAACGAAGCTATAAGCAGTGGAAATATCACTGTAGCATCTCCCTCTATACTCACATGTTTTGCTTTCTCTTTTACCTTTCCCCAGGAGATTGCCTCTTTTACTCTTGCTCCAGAAAGAGAACCATCCCATTCTGGAGCGGATGTAATGTAGATTGCTGAATCCAGTCCATTGTGGAATTGAGCCCACCATATTAAATGATGTTTTGCCACTCCTCCTCCAAGTACAATCCCTCCTATCTTTTTATCATCAAAAAAAATCTCTGATAATTCTTTTTCATCTTTTAACACATCTATTTCGATTTTCTTTTCCTGACTGAGCATCCAAATCTGCCATCCAACTGCCCCATCTAAAGGAGCGGGTATATACACTGGAATCTTATTTTTCCAAGCCCAGTATAATATAGAGTCCTCCCTCAATCTTTTTCCTAATTCCCATGCAATTTCTCTGCTTCCAAATTTTCCTTCCATTGAGTCAAAAAATTCCCTCATTTTTTTCTCTATTATTACTCCATAACTTTCATTTGGAATGAAAATATTTCCAAGCCTGTTTATACCTTTCTTATGTAATTCTGCATCATCCACATCAAAAGAGCCATGATGATATTTTTTAAAACTTCTTGCCAGATCATGATCTAAGGTTCCACATGTTGTTATAATTGCATCAACAATATGCTCCTTCACCATTTCTTTAATCACTCCCCTCACTCCAGTTGCAACTATGCATGCAGGAAACGTTAAAAAAATAAAATAATCTTTCTTCACCATTTCCTCTAATATATAAGAAGCTTTGCCAATTTTTTTTGCAGTAAAGCCACCTGCCTTGTAAAATTGCTTTACTAAATCATCAACATTCCTTACGTTTCTTACATCAATGTCTTCAACAAACATGGGAATAAACAGAAAAGAATATAAAAAATTAAAGAGAATAGAGGGAGAAGGCTTAAAAACCTTTTAGAATTCTTCTTCGCCTGTCTCTGGTCCTTTGCCTTTATCTTTTGAAACCTCTCTTGCTGCAATTACGTCATCGATACGCAGAATCATTATTGCTGCCTCTGTTGCTGACCTTATTGCCTGCCTGCCTACGCGCAATGGTTCAAGCACATCCAGCTCTCTCATGTCCTCAATGGTTCCCTTATATACATTAACTCCATGATGTTTCTTTCCTTCTGAGTGAGCTTTTCTGAGCTCAATGAGAATATCTATTGGATCAATTCCTGCATTTGTTGCCAGAGCACGTGGCACCACTTCAATTGCATCAGCAAACTTCTCTATTGCAAGTTGTTCTCTTCCTCCCACAGTTGCTGCATATTCACGCAGGGCAAGAGCTATCTCTATTGCTGCAGAGCCACCACCGGTTGTCATTTTTCCATCTTCAAGTGCTACTGCAATAACACTCAATGCATCATGAAGTCCACGTTCAATTTCATCAACCACATGTTCTGTTCCACCTCTGACCAATATGCTCACTGCCTTTGCCTCCTTGCAATCTGTAATGAAGACCATTTTGTCTTCTCCTATTCTTCTTTCCTCGACCTTTCCTGCGCTTCCTAAGTCGTCTGGTTTTATTTCATCAAGCTCAGACAGAATTGACCCTCCTGTTGCCTTTGAAAGTTTCTCCATGTCAGATTTCTTAACTCTTCTGACTGCAAATATGCCAGCTTTAGCCAGATAGTGCTGAGCCAAATCATCGATTCCCTTCTGGCAAATTACGACATTTGCTCCGCTCTCTTTAATCTTTTCTACCATGTTTCTGATCATTGCCTCTTCTTCTTCTAAGAATTTCTGGAGTTGAGCTGGATCTGAAATGCGAATTTGAGCATCTACTTCAGTTTTCTTTACTTCGAGGGCAGTGTTCAGAAGCAAAATCTTTGCATCCTTTACAACTGTTGGCATATCTGGATGTACTCTCTCCTTATCTAAAATAATACCATTAATCATCTCTGTATCTTCCACTGAACCTCCCTGTTTCTTTTCCACTTTAATGTTGTCTATGTCAACTTTCATTTCTCCATTTACTTCTTCTGCAACAGAGGTAACTGCCTTATAGGCAATTTCTGCAAGCATCTCCTTGTTTGCAGCTGCCACCTTTCCTGTCATTGCTGTTTCTGCGATTTTCTTCAATATCTTCTCATCAGTTGGCTTCACCTCTAATGCAATGCTATCCAGTACCTCGCAAGCCTTTTTACTTGCCATTCTGTAACCATCTGCTATTACTGTAGGATGAATGTCCTGGTCGATTAAATCCTGAGCATATTTGAGCAACTCGCCAGCAAGCACAACTGCTGTCGTTGTGCCGTCGCCGCATTCCTCGTCCTGAGCCTTTGCTACTTCTACAATCATTTTAGCTGCTGGATGTTCAACGTCTATTTCCTTCAGAATAGTAACGCCATCATTTGTTATAACAACGTCCCCCATGCTGTCCACTAGCATTTTGTCCATTCCTTTTGGTCCCATTGTAGAGCGGACTGCATCAGCAATTGCAAT
>CAZNGK010000089.1:0-6532 GCA_964572575.1 uncultured Thermoplasmatales archaeon
GCATCATCTTCATCATAGACTGTTTCACCAGTGATTTCACAGTAGCCAGATACATTCGCTACATTAACTGATTTTGCCCAGATTCTGGCTACTGCAAAATCACTGTAACTCTTGTAATCTTCGTCCTCAACATAAAAAACAATTTTATCAACCAGAGTATCTGGAATGTCTTTCACAAGTACACCATTTCCCCCTGCTTCCACAGCCTGCAAATGGTAATATCCTACTTCTGCTCCATTGAGATAGAGTTTAACATCTCCTTCTTCTGGCTCGTCATTGGGGCCCTCTTCTGTAAACAATGAACGAACTTCAAATTTGCATAATAAATGAGATGTGTCAAATGTAACGACCATTTTTTCATTACCATTGGAATTTCTGCTGTCAACTTCATCATTTTCTCCTCCATTTACACCAAGCCCTCTTGTTCCTCGATGAGTTAGTTCGCCATTATTTCCATTTACATATGCATATACATCAGCATTGCCACCGAGTAAACTCCAGTGGTTCGTACCAAGAGCAACCATGCTATCTCCTGTAGACCATCCAGTTGGTGAATCCACACCTATAAAATTATCTTCAGCAAGAAAACTTATGAGAGCACAGGAAGAGCAATCCATTATTGTTGCATTAAATTCAATATAAACCCAGTTGCATGGAGAAAGATGGCTCAATAACCATGTAACATTGTTTCCCCAAATAATATCGGGTTCTTGTGATGAACCATTAACTGTGGCATCACCTGCATATTGAAGCCAGTTTGGCAGATAGTCAGTGATGTTAATGTTAGTCAGATCTTCTGTTCCGCTGTTGTGAACGCTTATGTTAAATCTGATTGTTTCTCCGACACGTGCTTTTGTGGTTTCTGTCCAAGCGTTGGCAGTTTCGTTCCATACTTTTTTCTCAATTTCTATATCTGGATTGACTGCATTTACCTCTGCCCAGTCTGAATCACTTACTTTATTTCCTGCTGAATCTCTCCCTTCAGCAGTGGCAGTATTATTTTTATCTGAAGCCAATGTTGTATAGTAAAATGATTTTGTTTCCCCTACTGCCAAACTGAGTGGTCCAAAGTTATTGCCATTTGTATCATTTACATACACATTGCTTAATGGAAGTTCTCCATTATTTGTTACAGTAATATTCCAGTAGACAGTCTGTCCTGAGTGAACTGTTAGATGATTCACCCATGTTGCGTTGTCATTGCTTACCCATTTTTCTATAGTTATATTAGAAACTTTCTTCTCAACAATAGCATCGTCTTCTGCATAAATTGTCTCACATGTATAACAGCTAACTGCAGAAACATTTGCAACATTTCTATTTATTCCATGATTTGGAGTAACTTCTGTTTCAATAAATGTGAGTTGTTTGGGCTCATCAATATAGCATATTATTGCCATTACACCTCCTGGAGGAGGAACATAATTTTCACCATTTGCTAAGGCATCATCAATTATATCCTGAGATTTTGATGTGAAATAACCATGATAATTGGGATTTTCATCAGCAAAATACCAGATAGCTGCTTGTATTTCTTTCCATGTAGCATCTGAAGGTTTATGATTTAGTATATAGTTTATCATGCCCCATTCTTCATCATCTTTGGCAGAAGAAGGAATATTATAACCATAACTTGAATATAGTGTTACATCGTAATTATGCCCTTCAGAAATTTGTAATCTGCTATCTGCACACCAGCCAACATATACGCCGTTACTCACTTCATACCCTGGTGGTACATCACTCAAGGTTGTATCAAAATATGACGGCCCTAATGAACCAGGATGTTCCACACTCATAGTTACTTTACTGGAAGGAAGTTCAATTTCTGGAACAACAACTGCATCAAACTCAATATATATCCATCCATCAGGCACTAAGCCTTTGCAGTTATCATGACAATCACAGTCATCATGGTGGTCACAATCATCACAGTCATCATGATGATTGCAATTCACATAAAAGAGCCATGTAACATTGTTTCCCCAAATAATATCGGGTTCTTGTGATGAACCATTAACTGTGGCATCACCTGCATATCTCAAACATGCTGGAAGATGATCAGTAATATTAATGTTAGTTAAATTGACATTGCCTATATTATGCACACTTATATTAAACCTCACAGTTTCCCCAACATTTGCAGTAGCTAAATCACTCCATCCTGTACCATTCCATACTTTTTTCTCAATTTCTATACCAGGAGTATATGAACCACATATGATATTGACACTCCAGCTATCCAGATCTGTAACAGGAGTTGAAAAATTGTAACCTTCCAAATATGGATGCCCAAGAGCAGTAGCAGTATTGGTCAATATTCCACAATCATTCTCACTGGTGGTATAATATCTATCGAATTCTGTAACATTTTCAGGCCAATAACATGAATGACTCCAAATTTCATGATCGTCATCTGGATTTATTAAAGGATCATATACATGAGCACCACCATGCAGTATAACGTCACCGCAATTTTCAACCCTAAAATGATAGGTAATAGTATCTCCAGCCTGAACAGACTGTGGACCTGTTTTGGTAAGATTGATGCACGCACGGAAAAAGCCAAAGTCGACATCGTTATTATTTTCTCCTATAGACAATGTTACTGTGACACTATGAGATATTTCGTCGCCATCGCTGTCAATGCTGTCATCACTGCCTTCGTTAGCTGGGCTGGCATACCATCCTTCAAGCACACCGCCTGCCAAAAAGTTGCTATCTGCTATTTTAACAGTATATGTACCTGGCAAAAGATTGGTGAATTGATAATAGCCATTAGCATCGGTAGTGGTAGAAGCTACCTCCATTCCTAACCCATTGTATAATTTTATTAACACACCTTCTATTCCTGGCTCACCAGCATCCTGGATTCCATCTACCTGATGATTATCAGAATCACTATTATAATAATGGAACATATCATGCCATACAAAATCGCCAATAGAACATAGAAGTGATTCACATACAGGACCAGTTACATATCCCTTAGATATATCTTGCCCTGCTTTTATTGCTACCTGTACAAGTCCTTCGGGATAATTTCCGTATAAACAAATCTTAACTATGCGAGTTTGATCATCTCCATAGCCCACGTCCAATTTGATGCCTCTTATTTCATGAAAAGTGCCAAATTCCCAATCTTCGTCCTTTTCATATTCTCCTTTTATATTGTCAGAAACGTTGTATACATCATCTTCTTCAATGCATGTTCCCAACTCCAGCACCCAATGGCTTATAGCATGTTGAGCACCGTGTTCATTTGATGTTACACTATATGTCCACGTGGAGATATTTGTTGCAGGATTATAAGTATGACTCACAAAAGTGATGTCATGCCCTCCTATGTCCACTGGATTCACATACATAGCCATTGGAGTAAAGACAGTTAAAATCATAGACACCGCTACATATAAAGATATTCTCCTTACCCCTTTATTCTTTCCTTCTTTACTTTTCTTCATTTTCTTACCCCCATTACTCCAACAAAACAATTTTGTCCTGTTAGAGCAACCATTTTGGGGAGATTATTTTCTCTCTTTTTTCCCTCAAATTTTGTTCTCATTTTTATCGCCTCGCCGTACTTATATACACGAGATAGGGAATAGCAAGATAATAGTATATAAATTTTTCTATCACACAACACATTTTTTTTAAAAAAGAGATATTGCTCAAGTTTTGATAGCAAAATGAAAGTTATACGCATGTATTCCATAATTTTGAATGTAAATGAACTGTACAAACTGCAACACACTTTGATCAATTGGCAAAAATTTTCCTTATATGCTCTTTTTTGCCTTCACATTCATTCTTTTGTTATTGGAACTGACTAAGAAATACAGGTAAAAATGCCATATTGAATTTATCACTTATCCATCCCACTTACAAAAATTCTATTAGTTTATTCCATCCAGTTGCTGAGGCAAATTCAGTATCCTTATAGTATTTCGAATAATAGATGGGCAATGGGAAATAAATCTGAATGCCGTGCATATTTCCAAATTTTGCAATTATTGTTTCATTTATCAAATTTAAAACATTCTCAGCCTCGCTTATATTAAACTGCTGAATAGCCATTGAAACAAATTCATATAAATCTATATATTGTATACTTTGTAATATTGTATTATTTCTTATTTGAAGAATCTCAATATAACTTTCATTTTTCAATGAGATAACAAAATCATGCAATGCATTTGCCAGTTCATCTAATTTGCTCATATTCCAAGCTGCAAAATTTGTTGTAGTATAAAAGTAATATTTTTCATATTCATCAATTATTTTTCTGCAAATTTCTTCTGAATTCATTGAAGCATTAATGACATTGAATATTCTGGTAAGTGGCATACCTGTTGCAAGCATCTCTCCTTCGGGAGCGAGGAAATAATCTACATCATTCCTAAGGCTGTAGGCAACCTCTATGCTTCCCATATAACAGGAAGAGAAAAGAAGTATGTCAACATGGTCTATAGCATTTTTTATCTCCGTCATGGTGAGCATATCCATATTGCTTCTGTCAAAACATGTTCCCATCCAGCTGTTACCATGTCCCCATATTTCAAGGAAATAATGCCTTGCAGGATAATTTTCTTTTACATAAGAAATAAAATCTGCCAATGTGCTACCATCACCCATATTAAGTTCTCCTTTCATCTCCTCATATGTGAAATTTGTAATGGCATAAAAATAGGAGTCATTGTTTTCATTTCCATCAAATAAAACAGCAATTGCCACCTCGCTCTCATTAATTTCCATTAACTCACTAACTTCATTTTTTGCATATGAATGCAAATCATTATCTCCGTTGATATAAAACATGAAAGTCCAGTTATATCTTGACTCATCATCTGCCTTTTTTATCTCATCTTTCTCTGAAGTTCTAAACTTCCAGATTTTACTGCTTGTCCATCCGCTTTTACTGAATGCTACAACTTTCCAGTAATATGTTTTACCTCTTTCAAGTGAAACCTTGTAAAATGGTTTCATGGTGGCGCCTACAAAATCCATTTTTTCTTTATCTCCAACGTCTTCATCCCCAATATAAACATAAAATAATGCACTCTTGCAATTGCACTTCCAAGATAAGATTACATCCTTAGACACATTTTCTGCTCCGTCAGCTGGTGAGGGAGAAAAAGGTGAAGAAATAAGCGGACCAAAGCCCGTCATGTTTGAGATAATCATGTCAAAAAGAGGAGATGGAAGCATCTTTTCCAGATATGAGATATGATTGATAAAAGAAGATGACACCGTGTCTTCCATGATAGAATATGCAATGGTATCATCTGGAATAATGAATGCAAAAAGAATGCACAAGCCTGCAATAACAAATATCGCCCTCATTTTGCTCACAGTTTGCTATCAATATGTTATTAAAATGCAATTATATAAACTTTTCCATTATTGCTCACAGTTTGCTATCAATGTAGAGCAATAATATCTCATTCCAAAAGTAATTTCACCAAAATTTCAAACATCAATTTTATATATGCCCTCTTATATTTGGGTAAAAGTTTAGGTGTAAAAATGGTTCAGCATAGCAAGCCGAAACGCGGTTCAATGGCTTATTCACCTCGCAAAAGAGCTAGATCTGAAACTCCTCGTATTAAAACCTGGCCTGAAGGAGGAGAAAAGCCAGTTTTACAAGGATTTGCTGGCTATAAGGCGGGGATGACTCACGTATTACTTATTGACTACCGCCCTACCTCCACCACATCTGGTCAGGAGGTAATGGTACCAGTTAGCATTGTTGAAACACCACCTATGAAAATAGCAGCTGTAAAGCTGTATGAATATACGCCATATGGAATGAGAACAAAAACAGAGATATGGAGTGATGGCATTGAAGAGCTTGCAGAAGTTTTGCCACTGCCAAAGAAAAAAGAAAAGAAAAAGGTAGAAAATGGATTTGATGAAGTGAGAGTTCTTGCATATACTGAACCATGGAAAATTACTGGCGTTCCAAAGAAAGTTCCAGATATAATGGAAATAAGAGTCGGAGGAGGAAATGTTGAGGAAAGATTTTCCTTTGCTGAAAGCTTGCTTGGAAAAGAGATTGGTATAAAAGATGTTTTTAAAGAAGGAGAAATGATTGACATCATTGCAGTTACAAAAGGCAAAGGATTTCAGGGACATGTCAAAAGGTGGGGGGTTAAACTGCTCCATCATAAAAACAGAAAGCATCGCAGAATGATAGGCACACTTGGTCCATGGCTTTCCTGGGTTCGCCCTACAGTAAGGCAAGCTGGACAGATGGGATATCATAAGAGAACTGAATATAACAAGAGAATTTTGAAGATCGGGGAAAATGGAGAGGAAATTACTCCTGCAGGAGGATTCCCTCACTATGGAATTGTGAGAAATGAATATGCTGTTTTACACGGAAGCATTCCTGGTTGCGTTAAGAGATTAGTTAAAATGAGGCAGGCGGTGCGATACTGGAAGGGGGTCAAAGTGGAGAAGCCTGAAATCACTTACATTTCAACAACAAGCAAACAGGGTGTGTAAATGAAGGCAAAAGTGTATAGTATAG
>CAZNGK010000090.1:0-6504 GCA_964572575.1 uncultured Thermoplasmatales archaeon
TGATGTTCAATAAGCTATTAGCTGTTGGTTTGCTAATATCTCTTTCTATAGTAGCCTTACCTTTAAACTATTCAGATGATGTAGCCTTTGACAAACCAGGAAAAATAAAGACATATTGGGCTGAAACATGGGGTGGAAGCAACGACGACTGGGCAATGGGAATAGATGTTTATGATGGCAATATTTATGTTGCAGGCATTTCAGACGGAAAAGCCATTTTGCTGAAGTATGACGATGATGGCAATTTAATCTGGAACAGAACATGGGCTGGAGAAGGAACAGCGGGAGCAGGCGATTTAGCTGTTCAAGGTAATTATATTTATGTTACCGGCTCCACAGCTGGCCAGAGCGCAGATGTATTTCTGCTTAAATATGATACTGAAGGAACTTTAATATGGGCAAAAACATGGGGTGGGGGAGGAGAGGATATGGCAAAAGGAATAGCAATAAGCAACGATTACATATATCTGTGTGGCACTACAGGTAGTTTTGGCGCTCTTTCAGGAGATATTTTGCTTTTAAAATATGACATGGAAGGGAATTTAATATGGTATAAAATATGGGGTGGAAAGGAAAGGGAAGAGGGAAATAGAATAGTAGTCGATGGAAATGAGATATATATATCAGGTGTTACAGCCAGCTATGGACAAGGAGGAGATGATGTCGTTTTCCTGAAATATGATATAAATGGAAATTTAGCATGGAGGAGAACATGGGGTGGAGATGACACAGACTGGGGCGTTGGTATAGACGAAATGGAGGATTACATATATATTGCAGGATATACCTATTCATATCAACCTCATGTTCTTATTCTTAAATATGATAAAGATGGAAAGATAACATGGGAGAGGAGATGGGGTGAAAGTGGAGCAGACAATGCATATGCCATCTGCACTTATAATGGAGCTGTTTATGTATCTGGAGAAACAAACAGTTATGGAAAAGGAGGAGATATTTTCCTTCTAAAATACAGCGATGGTGGCACAATAGAATGGGCAAAAACATGGGGTGGAGCAGAGGAAGATGTGGCATATGACATGGATATAGAAAATGATAGAATATATGTTGCTGGGTATACAGAGAGTTATGGAGAAGGGGGAAAGGATGTAATCGTCTTCAAATGCAATCTTGAAGGAAAGAAGCTTTCTTCAATGGGGGTTTGCAATCCAATTGAAATAATCAATGGAAAAATTTTGTTTATGGGACGAGAAATAATACCACTAATAAAAGAAGAAAACATATATTCGGCAAATATTAACTAAAGCTTATTCCGAGATTACATTCACAGATTGTGGTTCTCTCCCTACCTTTGCTCAATCAAGGCATTTACTTCATCTTATAATAATATTCATTCGCCCTTTTCAAATCCTCCAAAGTTCCGACATCTATATGAATGCCATCAAACACTTTTCCATATACTTTTCCTTTTTCAATCAATATTTTGATGGCATCAGTTAGCTGATATTCTCCATTCAATCCAGGCTTTATCTCTTTTATCCCGTCAAATATATTCCTCTCAAAAACATATAAGCCGATAGCTCCAATATTTGAAAAAGCCTCTTCTCTTTTTGGCTTTTCAACTAAATCTACAATTAAATCACCTTCAAGCTTTGCTATTCCATGCCTCTCCGGATTTTCTACAGGCATTAGTGCAAGGGATGCAATTCCTCCTTTTTTTTCATGAAATTCTATCAACTCTTTCACAATTTCTTTGGGTTCAAAGAAATTATCACCTAAGGCGACGAAAAATCTCTCATCTCCTACTATTCTCTCGCCCTTTTCAACAGCTTTTGCAAGCCCTGTTCTCTCTTCCTGAACTGCATAGGTAATATTTACTCCAAGCCTTTCTCCATCTCCTAAATAATCAAGCAAGGCGTGTTTCTTCCATCCTACCACTATAATTATATCCTCTATCCCAGCTAATTTAAGAGCATCAATGACATGTTCTATTATTGCTTTATCGCCAACCATCAGCAATTCCTTAGGAACAGCCTTTGTCCATGGCTTGAGCCTATTTCCAAGCCCTGCTGCAGGTATGAGAGCCTTCATTTTCTCACCAGCACACTCCTTCGTAAGTAAAATCGTTACCAGGTTTTATTACTTTCCTTCCATCTATGACAATTTTACCACTATAATCAATTTCTTTGAATTCATCCCATTCTGTGGCAATTATAATTGCCTCACATTTTTCTACAACCTCTTCCTTGCTCTCACAGTAAATTACCTCAGGAAAAATCTTCTTCATATTATCCATTGCTTTTGGATCATATGCATATACTTTTGCTCCCTCTTCCAACAACGCCTTTATTATTGGAATACTTCTGCTCTCGCGAATATCATCTGTATTTGGTTTAAAAGCGAGTCCCAGAATACCAACTGCAAGCCCATTCAATGATGCATGCTTCTTCAAAAGCTCCACAGCTTTTAAGGGCTGTTGTTCATTAACTCTAATCACAGCATTTAATATATCCATGTTCTCGCCATATTCTTTTCCAAGTGAAATAAAAGCCTTCACATCTTTTGGGAAGCATGAACCGCCAAAGCCAATGCCAGCATTGAGAAAATATGGAGATATCCTTTTATCCATAGTCACTCCTTTCATAACTTCATATACATCTGCCCCCAATTTCTTGCACAGATTGCCAACCTCATTTGAAAATGATATTTTTGTAGCCAGAAAAGCATTTGATACATACTTTATGAATTCTGCTGTCAGTGGATCAGTAACAAATTTCTGGGATTTTATTGGTTCATATATTCTCAGGAGAATCTCCTTGCTTTTATCATCTTTAACTCCTATTACAACTCTATCAGGATTGAAAAAATCCTGTAAAGCTGTTCCTTCTCTCAAAAATTCTGGATTCATTGCAACTCCAAAGTTCTTTCCCTCTTCCTTTCCACTTTTCTCTTCTAAAATTTTTGCAACTTTCTCAGTTGTTCCTGGTGGAACAGTGCTTTTTACCACTACCAAATAATATTCCTCTTTCCTTTTTATAACATCTCCTATTTCTTTAGCAGCCTGCTCCACAAAAGAAATGTCGCATTTCCCATCGACAGTCGGAGTGCCAACACAAATAAATGCTACTTCTGTATTTTCTATTGCCTCTTCCAAGCTTTCAGCGACCTTAATCCTTCTTCTGTTCTTCTTAAAAGTATCTTCCAGTCCTTCTTCATAAATTGGCATAATGCCTTCTCTAATTTTTTCCCTTTTTTCCTTTATTTTATCATACATCCATACTTCATTTCCAATCTCTGCAAATCCAACACCTGTAGCAAGCCCCACATAACCAGTTCCAATAATGGCTATTTTCATTGTCCTCGTATTTTATCTAACATTATAATCTTTTGCCTCAGGATTTATACATTGAGGAGGCATCTCCCCTCTTAACGCCGCCAGAACATTTTCTGCAACCATTACAGCCATTCTGCTTCTTGTTTCATAGGATGCTGAACCAATATGAGGTAAAAGGACAACGTTGTCAAGTTCAAAAAGTTCAGGAGTTACTGAAGGTTCATTTTCATATACATCTAAACCTGCTCCTGCTATCCATCCCTCTTTCAATGCTTTAACAAGTGCTTTTTCATCAATGCATTTTCCTCTTGCAGTATTTATTAAGTAAGCTGTTTTCTTCATCATTTTAAGTTCTTTCTCACCTATCATATGATATGTTTCTTCTGTTAATGGAACATGCAAGGAAATAAAATCCGCTTCCTTGATAAGGGTTGTAAAATCAACAAATTTTGCATTCATCTCACTTTCCATTCTCTCATTCCTTTTCTTATCATAATATAAAATTCTCATATCAAATCCTTTTGCCCTCCTTGCAAATGCCTCTCCTATTCTTCCTGCTCCTATAATCCCAAGAGTTTTTTTATGAACATCTCCTCCAACAAGAAGCAAAGGAGCCCATCCCTTAAATTTCCCTTGTCTCATAAATTTATCTCCCTCTACTATCCTTCTGGCTATTGCCATAAGCAATGCCCATGCTAAATCTGCCACTGTTTCAGTAAGCACGCCAGGCGTATTTGTGACAAAGATACCTCTTTTTGTTGCTTCTTCAACATCTATGTTATCGTAGCCAACTGCATAATTTGCTATTATCCTTAGGCGAGGAGATGCGTCCATAATCTGGCTATCTATCTTATCTGTAAGAAGGCTTATTAACACGTCTTTATCCTTTACACCTTCAATAATTTCTTCTCTGCTTGGAGGAGCATCTCCTTCATATATTTCCAAGTCATGCTCTTCAAGCATTTTAAGCCCTTCTTCAGGCAATCTCCTTGTCAAAAATATCTTTGCCATGATGGTATATCCTAACATTTTTAATTTATTTTCCTCATTTATTTTTCATTTATTTTCTCATGCCAATAACTTATTTCTAGTAAGCCATAATATTTCCGACAATCCTAAACGAAAATTCTTCTATGTTCTCTTATTTTTCTCTATGAGCATATATAAGACAAATTCATTCAATCATTCACCTTTTGTATCATCTCCTTTCACACTTAATAATGATTGCAAAACGAAAGCAAAGAAATTTATATTCTGGTATATGGGGAAAAGCTTGAAAAGTTTTATATATAAAACAATGTATTGTGTTGGATGGCAGTAATGTTAGTAGTAGAGGATGAGGAGCCCATTCAGGAGCTTATAAAAGAATATCTCTCTCCTCTAAAAATAGAAATTCATCAGGCTTTTAGTGGAGAGGAAGGAGTTGAAAAATACAAAGAGCTAATAGATAAAGGAAAGAGACCAGATTTGGTAATAATGGATTTAAAGCTTCCAGGAATTGATGGTGTAGAGGCAACAAAAAAGATTCTCGCTATTGATCCGAAAGCCAATGTATATGGATTCACTGCATATTTTGGCACAGAATGGGCAAAAGAGCTAGAAAAAGCTGGAGCAAAAGGAATTATTGCCCGCCCTGTTGGCTTTGATGGTTTCAGAGATATTGTGCAGGAGATTCTTAGGAAAAAGTGATTATTTTAAGGATTAATATTTATATTAGCTGTATCCATGCTATATTCTCTTGTTTTGTGAAAGTAGAAATGTTGGAATGTTGAGTAATTCATTAATTCTCTCATCCATTTCTTGACAATTTGTTTTTAAAACGTTCATTTTGAGGCGGTGGAAGCATAAGTCTTATAAAAGGATTGTCTATACTTGCTTCCAATGAGAAGAAAAAAGACAAATCCACAGTTGCTCAGGACAATCAATTACCTCTATGAAGCAGCGAAGCAAAATAATTCAGCAGTGTGGAAAGCAATAGCCAAAAAGCTTGAGAAACCATCACGCAACTTTGCAGAAATAAATGTTGGAAAAATTGCAAAACATTTGAAGGAAGGAGAAATTGCAGTAGTGCCAGGGAAAGTGCTTGGCATGGGAGAAGTGGGGAAAATAGAAGTTGCTGCCTGGAAGTTTTCAAAGACTGCAAAGAAAAAAATTGAGAGTGCGGGAGGAAAATGTTATAGCTTAATTGAGATTGTTGAAAAAAATCCAAAAGGAAGCAATGTAAGAATTTTGGGTGGTTAAATGAAGATTATCGATGCCACAGATGCCCCTATCGGAAGACTTTCATCTAGGGTAGCAAAAATGCTACTTGAAGGGGAAGAAGTTTTTATTGTAAATGCAGAAAAAGCAATTATTAATGGAAATAAGGAGGAAATAATAGAGAGATACATGAAAAAAAGGAAAATAGGTGGCACAAAAAGAAAGGGACCATATTTTCCAAGAATGCCTCATATGATATTAAAGAGAACTGTTCGTGGCATGCTTCCATATCAACAGCCGAAAGGTAGAAAAGCATATAAAAGGCTCAAGGTATTCATTGGCGTGCCTTCAGAATTTACCGAAAAGGAAATTGAGAGAATGGAATTTAAAAAATCCATAAGCTATATTACGCTAAAAGAATTATCTGAATATCTGGGAGTAAAATGGCAGAAGTAATTGTTGCATCTGGAAAAAGGAAAAGCTCAATTGCAAGAGCATATGTAAGTAAGGGAAAGGGAAATGTGAAAATAAATAGCATGACTATTCATGCATATCCAGAATTTTTCAGAGAAATTGTAATGGAACCCTTAGAAATTGCAGAAAAATATAGAAATAAGGTAGATGTGCTGGTAAGGGTAAAAGGCGGAGGCATAGTAAGCCAAGCAGAAGCAGCAAGAACAGCCATTGCAAAAGCTCTATCACAATTTACCAAGGATGATGAAATAAGGCAAATGTTCATGGAATATGACCGCACTTTATTGGTAAGTGATATAAGACGAAAAGAACCAAAGAAACAACTTGGAAGAGGGGCAAGAAAGAAAAGACAGAAATCATATAGGTGAGAAGATGATAATACCAGTGAGATGTTTTACATGTGGAAAAGTTCTCGGCTCTCTTTTCGAAGAATACAAAAAGAGAGTTTATATAGACGGAGAGGAGCCAAAAAAAGTTTTAGATGAACTTAACATAAGAAGATATTGTTGCCGCAGAACAATAATTTCACATCCTGT
>CAZNGK010000091.1:0-6470 GCA_964572575.1 uncultured Thermoplasmatales archaeon
CAGGCGATGCATAGCAAAAATTGAAGCATGTTTTAAATAGTTTATGAGAACTTATGATATCGCCAGCATTGAAAACAAATGAAAATTTGCTACCATCTGCATTAGCTACGCCTGCCTCCATCTTTTACCGAGAGAAATAATTCATTTATCTTCGCTTAATTCTTGATGTCGCCAATTATTTATTGCCGATTATTCACTAAGCATTTTATCTATGTTCTCTTCAAGTCTTCTTAAACAGTAATCCATTCTATCCATCATTTGGTTTGCAACATTTGTCAGTATCTTTATATATTCACTTCCACCGTATATTTCTCCATCTTTGCCAATAGGTGCATCTATTCTTTCTGTGCCAAGAATCTCAACAACAACTCTTCCATTAAAAGCTTTTATTGATGAATACTTGAAACCGCTCTGATTTGCAACCGCAAGCAATTTTCTTGCATTTTCCATTGAAATTGTGGAAACATGAAAAATTGGAGATTGAACCAGAAACCATATATCACCTTTTGTTGCCTTTTCTATTGCTTCTTTTATCTCATCTTCCTTCACCTTTCCGTGCCATTTCCCCAAAAATTTTGCCTTCTTTTTTCTACCGATAGATGGTATCTCCAATATGGCTATTCTTCCAGAACAACTGCTTGTAGTAAAGAAATCCAGTTTACTATTTATTTTCCTCACAATTGGTAAAGCTTTTTCATCAACTTTCCCCATTTCCATTTCTCTATTCAAAGAATCAATTGCTTTTTTTCTTGAATTAATGTATCTCTTATTCAATTTTTTTGCCTCGCTACTAAGCTGACTTAAAATATCTTTAAATTCTCCCTTTCTAAGTCCAATTGCCCCACCTACTCCAACAAAAATTCCAGCAATTGTATCAGCAATTAAATCCCACATTGTATTCTGCAAACTAACCTGAGCAATTGGTGTGCCATGAGAGAAAATCTGGTCAGATAAAAATTCTGCAATTTCCCAAATTCCTCCAATTGCTATCGTAAAAATAATGATAAAGAAACCTATTATGAATATATCCATGTGAATGCGTGGGGAAAAGACATCAAGGATGTATATGACCAGCAATGCAAAAAAAGCTATTATGGCTGAAGCAAGAAAATGAGCTATTTTATCATAAAATGGCATTCTGTAAAAATGAAGAACCCCTCCCCATATATGCAAAGATATTGCAAATACAATAAAAAACTGGAGGATCCACGGAAGAGAGAATTTCAAACTCTTTTTCATTATTACAGGAGAAAGAGATAAAAAGAAGCCAAAAAAGCATGCAAAAGCCCATATCCAATCTGCTTTCCATATACTCCACACACCCATTATAAAAAGCAAGGATTCTAAAATCCTCGATATTATCAGCCAAATATCATATTTCATAGAAAAATAAATGATAAAAGCTTATAGCTCTTTCTTTGTAAAATGTTATTATGAAGATAAATAAAACAAGATGTTGCCATATTTTTGATCGATTTACAATTCCATAAATTCTTTATCCTCTTTCTATTTTTTAACTCATGAAAATTGTCATTGCCATAACTGGAGCTTCAGGGGCATTGTACGGAATAAGGCTTATAGAAGAGCTGAAAAAGATGGAGCATGAGATACATCTCATAATCAGCAAAAATGCAAAAAAAATTATTGAATATGAAACTTCATGTAATACCGATGAGATTGTTAAAGAAGCAGATGAATTTTACGATGAGGATGACATGGAGAGCAAGCTTGCCAGTGGTTCATTTATATATGATGCAATGGTAATTTGCCCATGTAGTATAAAAACAATGGCATGTATTGCAAATGGCATTGCTCTGAATTTAATAACAAGAGCTGCCATATGCTGTCTTAAAGAGGGTAGAAAGCTTATTGTTGTGCCAAGAGAGACTCCTCTAGATTTAATGAGTTTGGAAAATCTGGTTAAGCTGAAGAAGGCTGGCGCCATCATTTTGCCTGCAATGCCTGCCTTTTATCATAAGCCCAAAAAAATTGATGATATGGTGAACTATATTGTAGGGAAAATATTAGAACAGCTTGATATAAAACATAATCTATATAAAAAATGGGGATAACATGTGTAATGGAATGGGGATAACGTGTATACACCTTATGGATTAAATTTACAAAGGGGAGAGAAGATTTTGTGGATGGGAAAAAGGTGTTTAGCCAGTTTGTGGCTTCCATTCCTTATAGGAGTTATAACTTTAGTAATTTATGGTATTGGTGTTCTTTTTATAGCATATGCAATTGTAACTTGGCTCAAAGTAGATTATGTTGTGACAGATAAAAGAGTGGCAAAAGTTACTCGTCACTATGCATTTGTATATCTAATTAGCTATGATTTGAAAGAAATAAGACACGAAGAAATAAAAAGTGTATATACAATACAAAGTAAAATGGGCAAATCTTTTTACTTTTGGGATTTAATTATAGAAAATGGACAGAAAATTGTTTTTAAGGGAATAAAGGAACCAGAAGAAGTAAAGAGGATTTTGAAAAGTTTACAGTAAAGCAATTCATCATTTTATTCTCCAAATATTCTCTCTATCATCCAATCTGCTTTGAAGGGAATTTGCTTATCATATTCCTGACCAATGCCAATAAAATAGAGTGGCTTTTTTATTGTATATGCAATGGAAAGTGCAGCTCCTCCTTTTGCATCTGCATCTACCTTTGTAAGTATAACTCCATCTATACCAACTGTTTCATGAAATTTTTTAGCCTGCTCTATAGCATCGTTGCCTGTCAAAGCATCTCCAACAAAAATAATCATATCTGGCTTTGCCACCCTCTTTATTTTTTTCATTTCTTCCATCAGATTTATGTTAGTCTGCATTCTTCCTGCAGTATCAATCAGCACCACGTCCTTATGCCTTGCTTTTGCATGTTCTATGGCATCGTAGGCAACAGCAGCAGGATCAGAGCCAAAATCATGCTTAATAAGTTTTACTCCCAAATTTTCTGCATGCTTTTCAAGTTGTTCAATTGCTCCAGCTCTAAATGTATCACAGGCAGCTATAATGCAACTATAACCCATGTTTTTAAGTTTCCACGCAAGTTTTGCTATCGCCGTTGTCTTGCCAGAGCCATTCACTCCAACAAACATTATAACGATAGGCTTTTCCTTACTTTTTATTTCTTCAAAGAAATCGCCTTCACTCTCCCTTAAAATGCGATATATTGCATCTCTTATTGCTTTCTCAACAATTTTTCTTGCCTCTTTTCTTGATACGCCAACAAGCTTCTTTTTAATATCTCTTTTTATTTCTTCAGCAACTTCCATTGCAACATCTGATTCAAGCAAGTCTATTTCAAGCTGCCACAGAAATTCTTCAAGTTTTTTTTCACTTATGCCAAGCCCACTTCTCTTTACTTCTTCAGGTGCTTTTTCTATTGCCTTTTCAGCTATTGCCTCTTCAGCTATGGTTTCCTCAGCTTTCTTTATTTTCTTTTTAAGAAACTTGAACATCTTCCTTCCTTATTTTCTGTGAAATTTCTTCCATCCTCTGCCTTATGTCTTCTGCCATTTTAACGAGCTTTTCCTCATTTTTCTTCAATTCTTCTATCTTTTCTTTAATAAAATCTATTGCTCCATTAATTGGCTTTTCAATGAAAACATTTCCTCCAACATTAACAATAACATTTTCTGCATCTTTAATGGCTGCTTTTGCAAAAACATTTCCTCCAACTGGCATTAACACTTCTTTTCCCTCTTCCATTTCAACCATTTCCTGTAATGTCTCCACTGTTCTGTCATGCTCCTGAATAAGTCTCTCTATCATGTCAATCTGTGCATATGTATCTTCCATTTGCTCCTGGTGGCGCTGCAGCAAATATATGTTCTTCCTAATTTCTTCTTCATTCATTTTTTCCCTCTACCATTTTCCTTCCACTATATATCTCACAACTGCATCTTCTATTTCATCTTTTTGCAATTCCTGCACTTTATCAATTTTAATGAATCTTCTCTTCACCTTATGTCTGCTTCCCAATATAGAAAGCAGTCTTTCTCTTGCTTCATTTTCGTCATTGCCAATCACTTCTTTTGCAAATGGTTGCCACCTATCCTTCATTAAAAATTTTCCTTCAACCCTATATGCCTTCATTTCAATCACCTAAATTTAAAGCTTCTTCAACCCTTCCCATTTCTATACCAGTCGAATCCCTGCTTACAACAGCTCCATGCTCGTTTGCAACAACGCCAGCTCCAACATATGGCATGCCGTGATTTACAGTGCCAATACTTGCTTCCACACCCAACACCTCTTCTATCATTTTCTTTTCCTCATCATTTATCTTTGGATGACATAGCACGCCTTTATTAGTTGCCACTCCAGCCATACCAACTGTGTTTAAGCTTGCTATTGTGCATTTTCTCACTTCAATTTCCATTAGCCTTTTAATTTTTTCCACTGTTTCATCTGCCATAGATGGATGGACTATGGCACCGTAATCATTCACCAATATATTATTTCCAGCTGCATTAAATTTATCAGCAAGAATAAAAATTTCTCCATCAAAATTTTTTTCAATTTTTTCAAGTTCTTCATCTTCAATGAAATCGGTGACAATGATGGCATTGGAATTCATTGCTAAAAGAGAGCCAACTATTGAACTTCCTCCAATGGTAAGTTCTACAACTTTAACTTTCAGCACCTCCTCTATTTCTTTCTTATCCTTTTCTGTTAATAAAGGTTGTACAAAAGCTATTGAATTATTTGCCCTGCAATAAACCCCAATATGAGGATTTCCATTAAAATCTATCCTCTTAAGCATAGTAGCACTATTTTTCTTTTTTCTCCTCCTTCTCCTCTTTTACATCGCCTTCTGCCTTCTCTTCAATTTCTTCTTTTGCTTCTTCCTTTGCTTCTTTGGTTTCTTCTTCTGCTTCTTTTTCCCTTTTTTCTGCTATCTCCTCTTCCTCAGCAACTTCCTCTTCTGATTCCTTTGCTTCCTCAATTTCTTCCTCTGTTTCCTGTTCCGATATCTCTTCTTCTGGGATTTCTTCCTCTGTTACTTCTTCTCTTTTCTCCTCTGCTTCCTTGATTTCTTCTTCAGGGGTCTTCTCTATTTCCTCTTTTATTTCTTCCTCTGCTATTTCCTCTTCTTCCTCTGGCTTCTTCACTTCTTCTTTTTCCTCTTCAGCAACTTTCTTTTCTTTCCTCTTTTTCTTCTTTTCCTCTGCTATTTTTACTTCTGCTTCAGGAGTGTAAGCCCATACCACATCTTCCATTTTTACTGCCTTTATCCTAACTTTGCTGGGTATCTTCCTTATACCTCTTTCCCATACAAGTTCATTTACACTGCTATCTATTTTCACCTCTCCCTTCATATGCCTCTCCAGAAATTCTTTAATTTCCTTTATTGCCCTCTTTGCCCTTTTAGTGCGGGGAACTGTTTTTGCTTTATTAAGCGGGATAGTATATATTCTCTCCTCCATAAAATCACCTCTTCAATCTGCCCCTTCTCCAATGTCTTCTCTTAGGGTGTTGCATAAATCGACGATTAGTTCGCATTATAATCCATGCAGGCACCCTTCTGTTGCTTTTCATTGCCTTCAACAATCTCTTTTTCCTTGCTACATGTTTATTCCTTGCCATTTAAATCCTCCTTATTTTTATATCCCTCTTCTTTGGCATTAAATGAGAAATTAAAACTTTAAGTGCCTCATCTGTTATTTTAGTTTTTATTCTCCCCATCTGATAAAGGCGAATAATCTGATTTTCAATATATTCAGCTTTTTCTGGAGATGCCATTCTTATTCTTTCAAGTCTCCCTCTTGCCTCAGAATCCAGTAAATGGCGCAATATCGCCCTTTTCTGAGCTTTTACTATCTCTTCCTCAACTTGCCTACGTTGCTCTTCTTCTGCCTGCATTTGCATCTGCT
Organism: uncultured Thermoplasmatales archaeon; assembly: GCA_964572575.1. Taxonomy (GTDB): domain Archaea; phylum Thermoplasmatota; class E2; order UBA202; family JdFR-43; genus VBQI01. Next base: position 5,888 of record CAZNGK010000091.1, read on the forward strand.
CGAACATTCTCCTCTTTATTTCCTCAGCATCACTCATTGTTCTTCACTTTTTAAATACTATATAAAACTTCCTGTTTCCTTGGCAACTTCATGAGCTGTATTGTCCACCAATGACTGCCCTTTTGGCGCTATTCTTCTTCCTTTTCCTTCTACTTTCTCCACTAATTCAAGTTCTTCAAGCTGTTGCAACGCCTTTCTTATAATGGAGCCACTTCCCTTTACATGCCTGTACGGCTTTGCTCTTCTATCACGCCTGCCTCCATATAAATTTCGCAAACGTGATACGCCAATAGGTCCACGAATGTATATTCTTCGGAGTATGGAAGCAACTCTTACATACCACCAGTCTGGATCTTCAGGCGGTCGTTCTTTATGTGCTCCAGTCTTCACCCATTTAGCCCATTCTGGTGGTTCTATTTTGTATTCATTTTTGAGCTTTTCTGCCAATCTTTTTATTAAAGGCTCAGCTGGCACATCATAGGCAGTAGTCATCGCAACCCAATACAAAAGTTATATATAAAAATAATTCTGTGAGCTGAGCTGAGTGAGTGAGCAAGCGGTATGAGAAAGAATGTTAAAGAAT
>CAZNGK010000092.1:0-6453 GCA_964572575.1 uncultured Thermoplasmatales archaeon
TTGTTTTTCCCTGTCCATATAAACCAACCATCATTATGCGTTGTTTTTTCAATGGTAGTTCTCTTCCCTTGCCCAAGATTGAAGAAAGCTCTTCATACAAAATTTTTAGAACATGTTCTCTATTGCTCATTCCTGGCAATGGTTTTTCTTCCAAAGCTCTTTTCTCTATTTTTTTAGATACTTCCAAAACAAGTTTTACATTAACATCTCCCGAAATCAAAGCTCTCTGAATATCTCTCACTACTTCTTTAACTAAGCTTTTATCTACAAATGGGGCGTTTGCTATTTTACGAAATGCACTTTTTAATGCGTCGCCAAAATTTTTGAGCATTTAAAAAAGAAGAATGCGAAACTATATATTCTTTTTGGAATAGCAGGTGAAGGCCAAATATGTGATTTTGAATGAAGAATTTAATGATTACTTGCATAATTTACTTATATACCTTTTAACAGATGAAATGTAAAACATGGCAGAGAATAATGAGATGTAAATTCATCTGGCAATCATTTTGCACAATCATTTTGTAAAATGAAAAGTATATCTTGTGGGCATTTCGTTTATTTTTCCTCTATAGTTGCATAGTTTGCATTTATAGCCAATAACAACTTTTTCTCCGAGCAAAGAAATGTTTTTTATTTTACTCAATTTCGCACCACACACAGGACACATTTCCATTTTTTTATCAGCCTGTTTCTTCTTTACTATAATCTTTACAAAACCAGAACGAGCAGTGAGAATGCGAGCCCTCTTTAAACTGATGGTATAATTTTTATTCATCTTTTTCAATTCTTTTAAGATCTCTTCTCTTAAACTTGTTAAGGATGTAAAACTTCCTCTCTTTTTCATTGCCTTATAAATTGCTTTCCTGATTTCCTCCTCTTTTGGCAATTTATACATTATTTTTGGATTTCTTTTCCATTTATAAATGCTTGGAAATTGTGATTTTAAAACAGATAACGAACTTGTAAATCCTGAGGTAATTCATTTTAATTGTTCACTGAGCAAAAATATTTTGTCTGAATTAACCTGGCAGTGCCAACATTTTGAAAAACAATGAGAATACTCTTTTGGATATTTACTACATGTTTTATTTGTTTTCCTTTAATTGTTTTCCTTTAAGAATAATAAAACATTTCATTTCCATTCAATTCTTGACAGCCCCACTCAACCTCATGAATAAAAAGTGAAAGAAATATATAGGAAAAAGCATTTATTTTTCAAATGCCTGAAGAAATATTTTTAAACCCGAATGAGCCCAATCCAAACTTTATGGTTTACAAAGAGGAAGCAAGAAAGATTATTTTGAAAGCTCTTGGAAGCAAGAGTCAATGTTTTTGGGTGCTTGGAAAAACAGGAATAGGAAAAACAACTTTTTTGATGTGGATCAATGAATTTGCACCTCTATATAAGGTGCAGCCAATATATTTCCATGGAGGAGAAGACTTAAAATTTGAGGAATTCAAAGAGAAAATTGAAGGAGAACTTAAAGCTTCCTTTTTCTCAAGAGTTTTTTCCAGAAAGAAATACATTGAGAGACCAGCCCTCTTGTTGATAGATGAGGTAGACTACATAAAGGATGAGAATATCTTCAAATATATTGTTAGCAAGTTAGATGAGCCAAATCTTCATCTCTCTGTTGCCTTTGCATCTGTTGATATAGTGGAAGATGTGAAAAAATACTTAAAAGAGAGGGATATTGAGAAAATTTATCTCGAAATGCCATCAATGGATATAATGATGGAAATGATAAGAAAAAGAATTGAGGCAGGCGGAGGCGAAGATTTTCAGCCATTTGGAAAGCAACTTGTTAAAGATATTATTGAATCTTCCAGTACTATTAGGGAAGTGCTTGTAAAATTGCAGGAGGCATTATAATGAAAAAGAAGAAAATATTGATTGCAGATGATGAGCCGGAAATTGTAAACATTGTAAAGAAAATGCTTGAAGAAAAATATGAAGTAGTGTCAGCAAGCAATGGAGAAGAATGCATTGAGGTTGCAAAAAAAGAAAAGCCTGATTTAATCCTGCTTGACATATTAATGCCAAAAATGGATGGATGGGAAACTTTAAGGAAACTGAAAGAAGACAAGGAGCTGAAAGACATACCTGTTTCAATGCTTACTGCATTGCCTCTCACTCCAGATGATACAAAGGGGAAGCCAATCAATAAAATTGAGAACTATATTGTAAAACCTTTTACAAAAGAAACACTTCTCATAAAAATAGAGGATATTTTTGAGAGAGAAAGAGAAGCAAAGAGAGTATATGAGGAGCTGAAAAAGAAAGTAGGAAAAGAGGCAGCAGAGGAATATCTGAGACTTGTTAAAGCCATTAATAGGCATCGCAGGCTAATTGGTGTAATAATAGATTCTGCAGCAGAAGAATACAAGCAATCTGTAAAAAATGTTATACTGAATCAGAAGAGGCTCATAGAGACCATGAAGAAGAGGGCAGAAGAAATCGAGAAATTACTGGAAAAGAGAGAAGATAGCAAATAAAAAGTCTCCAAAAATGAAGGAGATTATGTAGCCTGCACAAATGAAAATGAGGAAAGGCACTTTCGGCGTTACCCATATTTCTTTTTCTCCATAGATAGATAAATCAGCTTCTTTCTGTGGCAATATGCTTTTTTTCCCATTTTTTTCCATTGGCCACACATACTTTTTTTTAGCTTCACTGGCTTTCATTTTATAGCCAAAGAAGCAATAGGGAAATTCAACGTCCTTTCTGTATATATTATATAACAAGAAGATGAGAGGAAGGGGCAGGAACAGGAAGAGGGAGTTTATCAGCACAGCAAGTGGGAAGGCATAGAAAGGTATAGCAGGAATCCAGAGCGGGAAAGTTTTAAGATTTGGAGGAAGAGGAGATAGAATTGCAATTGCCCATATTGCTTTTACATCTGCTCCACCCATCCCAAATAAATATAGAAGAAAGCCTAGGGGAAAGGAAATTAGAAGAGAGAAACCAATTTTTGTAAAATCAGAAAAATCATATGAAAATAGAAGAAAGAGACCAGCTATTCCCATAATAAGCCATAATTTATTGCTTGCCTCTCTATATTTCCAGTCTGTATAGGAAGCATATAGAAGTATGCTTCCTCCTATGATTAATCGAAGTAAATCAATTATCATCTCTTTTTCTTCAGAAGCAACATGGATAATGCAATTGCTGCAATCAAAGCAATGAAAGTAAATGATGGTGTGCTTCCACCTTTTAAATTGAGGAATATATTTTCCAGGTTACTCTCTATAAGGATATCTTTTTCAATATCTTTTCCGATTATTTTTATTTTAATTTCACCTTTTTCATTAGCCACTACTTTTATAGGTATCTCTTTCGTCTCTCCTGAAGATATATTAAAGTTAGTGGCTAATGGGGTCACTGATATGTCTTTCCCATCTTCTATATCAAATGAAAAATTGAGGAAATAAAGTGACTCATTTAGACATGAAATTACAACATTGATACTCTTCTCCTCTCCCTTATTTAAACTTATATTCTGAGGGGCTTCAATTATTAACTGCGGAATCCCTCCTATAACTACCTTTTGTGTATATGCAGTTTGGTAGCCTTTATCATCTTCAACTATAAGAGTTACCTGATACTCCCCTTCCTGATACCATGTATGAACTGCTATGCTATTAAGTTTTGTTTCGTCTATTTTTCCATCTCCATCCCAATCCCATTTATAAAATGTAATACTGCCGTCTTCATCATAGCTCTGACTTGCATTAGCAGTCACCTCCTCTCCTTTTCCTGCATGTTTCTTTATTTTGAAATGGGCCACAGGCGGAATATTTGCTCCTTCAGGATTTACAATCACCAATTTCGATATTTTTCCCTCTCCTCCATCATTATCTTTCACTGTTAATGTGACAGTGTAATTACCTTCATTGGCATAAGTATGATTTACTTTAATCCCCGAACTTTTGTTTCCATCTCCAAAATCCCATTCATATGATATAATGGAGCCATCTCTATCATGGCTAACACTTCCGTCAAATAATATTTTCTGTCCTTCTAATGGATTTGAAGGTGTATAGGTAAAATCTGCATCTGGAAGTGAGTTGGAAATTATCAATTGTTTGGTTATGCTATCTTCTATTCCAACTCCTGTAACAGTGAGGGTAACATTATATGTTCCTACTTTGCTATATTGATGAACTGGATTTTGTTCATTACTTGTTGCGCCATCACCAAAGTCCCAGTGCCAGGCTGTAATATCTCCTGTTGATTTGTCATAAAAATGCACAACATCTGCTCTTGTCGGCTCCTCTGGAAGCCAGATAAAGTTTGCATGTGTTGGCTCTGAAGGTGTGCCACCTCCTTCCCATAGAAGCTCGCCGTCTGGAGAATATTTTCTCACACAGAAGTATTCGCTTCCTCCAACCATTTTATATCCTGCAACAATAATGTTATTCTGGCTATCGATAGCCACTCTCTTAATTTCTCCATTTATTCCCTCTTCTAATTTATCAAAGATTTTGTTTCCTCCAATTCCATATTTTATGAAATACCATTTTCTCTGCAAATTTTTACTCATATATCCTGCAACAATAACGTTGTTATTGCTGTCGACTGCCACTCCAAGAGCATCATCCTTTTCTCCATTTTCTACCCTTTTAGGCCATCCACTCCTTATGTTCCAATTTGTATCATATAATATCGTAAAGAAATCTTCATCTCTACTACCAGTAACTGCTACATATCCGTTTGAAAGGATGGCAACATCTGAAGCAGAGCACATTCCCTTGCTATAATATGTTACCTTCTTTACAGAAAGATCCTTATCATATTTCACTATGCAGTATTTACTCTCCTGACTACTTTCCTGCACAGTTCCAGCAACAATAATTGTATCTCCTTCAACATCCATGCCAAATGCTGCATCCATGCTTTCATCATATTTGTCTTCTTTCAGAATGTTTCCATTAGTTGGACTAACTTTTATTGTCCAGTAATCTATATTTGATAGATTCTGAGAAGTAATGTCAAAATAAAGAGTCATGCCAGTTGCATATATATTTCCGTCATTGTCCATTCCCATGTCCATTAGAAAATCTGCAAATCCATTATCATAAGTTTTAGACCATATTTTGTTCCCATTTTTATCGTATTTGATAATGATATAATCTGTTGAAGGAATCTGAATATCTCCTATTCCTCCTCCAACAATCCCTCCTGCATATATGTTTCCATTTGAATCAATAATAACTGCCTTTCCAATATTCTGGGTATACTTGTTAAAGTCTGCACGCCATAACACAGCTCCTGTTTCTCCATCATATTTTTCAGTTCTCATGACAAATTTATCTCCATCAAAATGCTGTCCAACAACAACTACATCACCATTTTCGTCTACTGCAACACCATATATTTCTTCCTGTGCATTGTCTGTATAGCCTAAGGAATTCACTGCAGGCAAGGCAATTAACAGGGCAATTAATAAGCTTATTTTTCTCATATGGCATGAAATTATTTCTCATTTATAAAATGTATGGTGCAATCATAAAATAAGGTAAAATCAACAAAGTAAGATTCATCAGGATAGATCTCCACATGCACAATGAACTTCATGAATCATATCATATAGGTCATCGATTCCCTCCTCTGTCTTTGCTGAAATTAACAGCGGTCTATCATAAACACTTGTATATTCAATATACTCGATTAGTCCTCTTGCCAGCGAGAGAAGCACGTCCTCTTCTTGCATTTCCTTTTCCAAATTTTTTCTATCCATAAATTTTTGAATTGTTTTTTTATCCACCAGATCAATTTTATTAATTGCAGTTATGGAGGGAATGGAGAGGCGGAGATTTATCATTGCATTCTGGGCAAGCATAGAAATATAATTTTCTACAGATGTTGCTTCGAGGGCATCAACAACAAAAACAGATGTAACTGTATCTGCCTCCACCATTTTATCAACAATCTTTTTACCAAAATCATGATATAGAAATATCTCTAACTGTCCAGGAGTATCAACAATCTTTAATTTATTCCTGTCAACATCTATCCATTCATCCATCTCTGCTATAATTTCCATGCTTTTCAGCAAAGCTCCATTTATTCCCAGCCTATATTTTTTCTGCAGATCCTCCACTTTTACCCATTCTCTTATATCAATATCTGCATTGCATTCTGTTGCAGCATCAAGATTTATAAGCACGCCATGTTCTGCAAGCTTCTTGGCAATGCTTGTTTTTCCGGCGCCTGCTGGGCCAAGAATAATTACATACATTTATTACACAGGATAAATTATTTTGAGGGCAGTTATGACAACTGCAGTTAAAATAGCCAGAACAACTATCACTCTTGGATCTATTTTCACACCTGTCTTCTCTTCTTCAAAATATCTTATTAAACCTGCAGCAGATTGAAAGCCACTCTTACTTTTCTTTGCCATGTATTTTTAAATTCAGGAGCAAATATAAATTTATCGATTGCCT
>CAZNGK010000093.1:0-5252 GCA_964572575.1 uncultured Thermoplasmatales archaeon
AAAACTTTTTTATCCGTCATATTTTCTGAAACAATGCGCCTTCCTAAAAAATTTTATGAAAGAGATGCCAGTCAGGTAGCAAAGGATTTGCTTGGATGCATAATTGTTAAGAAAGATGAGAAAGAAATTTTAAAAGGAAAAATAGTTGAAACTGAAGCATATTATGGACTATCTGATCCTGCTTCCCGTGCAGGAAAAGGGAAAATGGCAGATATTATGTGGGAGGATGCAGGAAGGGCTTTCATTTATATGGTGCATGGAAACTGGCTTTTTAATATAACCACAATGCCAAAAAGAATTGCCTCTGGAATTTTAATAAGAGCTGTCGAGCCACTGGAGGGCATTGAAATTATGAAGGAAAGAAGAAGGAAAAGCGACGAAAAGAATCTAACCAATGGACCAGGAAAATTTACCAAAGCTTTTGGAATTGATAAAAGATACAATGGAATAAAAATTTATGGGAGCAATGCACCTCTTTTCATTGAAAAGGGAAAGATAGATGGTGAGATTGTGGAAAGCTATAGAATTGGAGTTAAAGAAGATTTGCCAATCCCTCTTCGATTTTATATAAAGGGGAATAAATTTGTCTCAAAATTTTGAGAGAACATAAAAATACCTTGTAAGACTTTTATGAACTCTGAGGCAATGAATTTCTTCTATTCTAAAATATTTTTTGGCAACATTTCTGTATTCCAGTGATGGCAACCCTGCCACTGCCCTTCTTCCATCTTTTAACCATTCTGCCATTTTTTCAAAGGCTTCAGCATACAGTTTTTTCATTTCATCTGAAAGGTGCGATGACCTTCCATATGGAAAATCTGTTGCAATTGCATCAACCTCCCCTTCAAAATCTCCTTCAAATTTTCTCATATCTCCATGAATGATTTCATAATTCTTTATCCCATAATACTCCATGTTCTTTATACATCCATCAACCATTTTTTTCTTTACATCTATTCCTACCGCCCTTGCTCCCACGCTTCCTGCCTCTATCAAAAGTCCACCAGTTCCACAAAATGGATCAAGAAGAGTTTCATTTTTCTTCACCCTCGTTAAATTCACCATCGCTCTGGCTATTCTAGGATGCATTGATACAGGCGTGGAAAAGGGGCGGGCAGGAGGGCGACGAGCCTCAAATTTGCCTCTATCTATCTTCGCAATTTCCCTACAAAAATAAGTTTCGGAGAATATTTTTATTATCGTTTTTGGATTTTCAAGATCTACTATGGCATTTCTTTCCTTGGAAATAAGTTCCCCTAACTTTTTTCTCATCTCATATTTTCCTCCCTCTATCTTAAAACTTCCTTCAATTGATAAATTTCTCAGGCATTCCTTCATATCTCTGCCCAGTAGTTCATTTATGCTAAAGCTCATTGCCACTCTGCTTGCAAACTCCTCAAAATCAGCGTTCTTGATTTCTGCAACAAAAACAGAATTGTGATATAATTCTATATAGTCAATGCCACATGCTTCAAAACATGCTCTCACCTCTGAAACTGGTAATGTGGGATGCTCTTTTGAAAGTTCAATCAGTATCAGCATAAAGTTAAATACAGCGTTGCCATATATATTCAATGGGTTGCTATATATGCGGAGCTAGGGAAGAATACAATTGCCATCATTGCTATCAGCCAATATGCAAGGAACATTCACAATTTATTGAATCTATTTCCGCTTATCTATGCCAGAGTTGTTACGTTGCATATAAAAATGGCTCTCAAGATGTGATAGCGGAATAATTCATTATTCTGCTGAAATCTGTTGCATATATTTTATCATTTTTCTTATATAGCCAGAGAAGCACTATCTCTTCCCCTTCACAGAATCTCTGAACTTCTTTTACTCTTTCATCAAAAAGAAAAATTTCTTTCTCATCTACCAAAATCTTCTTAAAAAATCTTTCCCCTTCATTCTCAAAATATATTTCTGTAGGAAACTTTTTTTTCAGCACGCCTTTCAGGCAAAATATTCCTTCTCTTATTCCAAATTTAATATTTGTTATAATTTTCTTCTCCACTTTTTCTATTATACCGAATTTCCCAACATTTATCTCCAGACCATATGCTCCGCTCTTTGCCCATCCATTTGCAATTTTGATAACATCTCCTTCCTCCAAGTATTCAGCAATTTTCGCATTATGTTTCCATAAACGGAGTATGCAATGCCCTGTTTCATCACCAATAATAGCCATTACTCCATTTTTCCATTTTTTTCCAAAACTCTCAATTTTTGCATACAATGCAACACTTCCTTCATCAATTTCTGCTATTTTTCTCCTCCTTATCTGATGCTTCTTCTCCAGAACAAGCAATCGAGCAATTTCTTCATCTATCATGTAGTCAAATTTTTCCATCTCTTCCTTTATTTCTTCATCCACGCAAGTAATGATGACATTCTTTTTTAACTTTCTTAAAAATTTTATAAAGTGATGACTTGTTTTGATGAACAATTCCTCGGCATCTCAATAACATGCTCTTTCATTTATTAGAGGCTTATTCTGATTCACTCCATCCTGCTTATATACTTGGCATCAATTTCATCTGCAATATAGACATCTTTTCCTGCTCTTCTTATTTCCACTCCATCCTCCATTGCTTTTTTTGCGTCTATTTTAAGCAAAACAGGATTTTCTGTTCTTATTTTTCCTGCTTCTATTGCCTTCTCTATACTTCCACTCAAATGAACTTTATTTCTATCTGTTGGAAAAATTCCCTGCTCCAGAACTATATCCACTTCTTCTTCAGTAACAGGATAATAAAGCTCATCTACATCAGCCTCTGGCAGGTCTGATAAATCCACTTCTATGGTATGAGCATATGTTGCCCTTATTTTACCATCTCTAATCTGGTATCTACCTTTCTCATCAGTTAATGCAATTGCTTCAATGTGTTTCCTCCTAACCCAGTAGAATCTATCTATTTTAGCCCTTATAGCATCTGCTATTTCCTCAATAGAAGCCCATCCATATTTATCAAGCTCAATTTCAAACTGCTGAGGAAAATGACGGAGTATACCAATGACAATACTGCTTAATTTCTTCACTTCCCTATCGCTCATTAAAAATTTTCCTTCTTTCTCACAGACGGGACAATTCTTTCCCCTGTAATATCCATGCTCTTCACAGATAGCAAGCATTGAATGATGAATGCATGGCTGTTATAAATCATTTTCTTAGCTCCCCAATTGTTGTTTTCCTCTCTGCAAATGCATTATGCTTATGTATGGATTCAAGGCTTTCGCTTCTTGCAATAACAACTATATCATCTGGCAAATCTGGATATCTTTCAAGAATTTTTTTCAGCATGTCTCTAACGACGTCCTCAACAAATTTTGGATTCTCATGTGCTTTTTTAACAACTTCCATCTCATCTTTCCTCTTTAAAATTTCAAAAGTAGGGGTACTCATTGCTTCTTCAGCTATATCAATTAAATCATCTGCATCAATGCTTCCATCATTTTCAATAATTAAAGTTGCAACATTCCTCTGATTATGTGTATATATTTCTCCATATGCCTTCTTTATATTTTCCATTGCGCATGGACAGGCTGTCATTCCAATAACTTCAACTCCAATAAACTTTCTTGCTTTGCCATCTCTTTCCATTATTGCCTTTGCCATTATTTTATAAGGCTCGAGACTTCTCTTTCCCTGTGGCGTTTCCCTTTCCAAAAAATAGTCGGATGTTGCTCTAACTTCTGCACAATTTGCATATTCATGCCTCTGGAGTAATTTTTCTGCAATTCTCTTACATAGCTCCTCCAAGCTTGGTGATGGTTGCCTTACAGACTGGTCAACTATTTCCTCTATAATCTCTGCATTTCTTGATAAATCGCTCCCCTTTCTCGTTGCAGGCAAGTCAACAAAAAGCTCCATTGTCGGTATTAAATGGACTATTTTACCGTTTCTTTTTATTGACACTGGCTTTCTAATTCCCTTGATGCCCACTCTGGTTAACTTAAAGCCTGCTTCTGGCTTCCAAGATTGCACATCAGGCAATACCATGCTTAAGCAAAAACATACATTATTTAAAATGTTTGGATGTCTGTATATCTTCGTAGTTGAACACAGTGGTGTTAACTTAAGAATTTTTAATAGTTTTTCGTGAAGGATTGTTCTCCAAGAGTAGAATCTGGTGACTGAAATAGTGATAAAAGATGATGACTGAAGTATCTCAACACAATCATCTTCCTAATTTTCGTTATAACATCATCTCAAGCATAGGCAAAATTTTTTATTTCTATAACCGTTTATCTCTGGTGTTTAAGATGAAAAGAATGCGAATTGTTTGCATTTTTGTTATTGCCATTTTTCTGATTCCAGGTCTTCATCCCGTAAACAAAGTATCCAGTGGAAAATTTTTGAAAAAGGATTTCCATAGAATGGAAATGAATAATGATATCCATGAAACACCATCTTCTTTATCCACCTCTTTTGGCATATTTTCCTATTTCCTTTCCTCCATAATTTATCGCATAAAAAGAGTGTTGAATCTCTATGACATTGATCAGAAACAGGAGCAAAGCGATGGTTATGTCAAAATTTATGGGGACAAGTATTTTGCTCAATCTTTTAGACCATCTATGTGTAAACTAAGTGGTATAGATATCTATATAGGAAGGAGAGGGCTCACAAGCAAAAAAATAAATATTGGCAGGCTGCATGAGGTTTTAAATTCTGGCTTGGGCAACCTTGTAATAGGAATTTACAAAGATCTCAAAAATTTAGATGATGAAGGAAGACTTGTATATGTGAGTTTATCACCAGATAATGTTAGCAGAAAAGGTGGCTGGGTTCATGTTGGTTTCAACAAATTATTGAGTTATAACAGGACATACTACATAGTTATTTATCAGGATGGAGGAAATGAAAGGAACTACTACAAGTGGTATTATGGAATTGGCGATGTGTACAGCAGAGGCACCTCATATACCTCTGATATATATCCATGGGATTGGAAGGAAGACAATGGCAAGGATTTCTGTTTCAGAACCTATGGCGAAACAACTGGTGATGAACCGGATGGCGTAGAAGAAAGATGGGCTGTTCTAATTGGTGTGCTTGAAGACATGTGGGGTGAAATATGTAACTATGCCGATGAAAATGTTTATGATATGAGAGATGTGCTTGTGAGCCATGGTTGGCAAAGCGACCATATAAAAAATTTGATTAGCCCTAAAAGAGCTACTATACGAAATGCAATAAAATGGCTTGACAGCATGGATGACGGTGATGACATTATAATGTTAGCAAT
>CAZNGK010000093.1:5352-6448 GCA_964572575.1 uncultured Thermoplasmatales archaeon
AGCAATAACAGCCTATGATGGAACCATGTACTATTATGATATCGACGAATTGCTTGATGACTGTGACGCTAAGGGGATGCTCGTTTTGATAGACAGCTGTAAAAGTGGTTCAGCTATTCCAGATATGGAACAGGAGGGAAGGGTTATTATAACTTCTTCTGCCAGACACCAACCATCTTATTGGAATGATGAAATGGAAAATGGTATGTTTACATATTTCTTTGTTGATGAAACAGGAGTGTGGAGCAGTAAGCATGGATATCCAACACCGAAAACTGGCAAAGATGGTGCCTTTGCAAGAGATGACCCAGACACCAATGAAAAAGATTATGGTGGAAATAACGATGGCTGGATATCAGCAGAGGAAGCATTTAGTTACGCAGAAAAATGGTATAAAAAAGCAGTGAATGAACTCCATCTCCTCCCAAGTACACCCCAAATCTCGGACAACTATGAAGGAGATCTGCTAATAGCTGAAATAAATTAGTTTATGGCAAATTCATTGCAACAACTCATCCGCAAAAACATTTTAACATGGTATGCATTTTATTCCCATGAAAACAGCATTGTATGAACTGCATAAGGAATTGGGAGCAACTTTCACAAATTTTATGGGATACGAAATGCCATTGAAATATACATCTGTGCAGGAGGAGCATTTAAATGTGCGTCATAAAGTGGGTATATTCGATGTTGGTCATATGGGCAGTATTTTTGTAAGAGGCAAAGATGCAGAGAATTTTATCAGTAAAATTACTGTAGAGAATGCAAGAAAAATTGCAGAGGGCAAAGGGCAATACACTTTATTGCTAAATCATGAAGGGAATATAATAGATGATGAGGTTTTTCTTCATTTAAAAGATGAATATCTTTTCATTCCAAATTCAGGAATGCATGAAAGGATAGCAGAATGGATGAAAAAGAATGCTGAAGGAGATGTTGAAATAGAAGATGTAAGCAATGCTTACTCCATTCTGGCTGTGCAGGGTCCGTTCTCGCAGGAAGTTCTGCAGGAGATTATTTCATTTGATATTGGCAGTCTGCCTTTATTCGGATGTCATGAACTTAAAAATCATGAATTTAGAAATGGTATCAA
>CAZNGK010000094.1:0-6447 GCA_964572575.1 uncultured Thermoplasmatales archaeon
ATTGGGACAAACCCAAGGGCTTATTTCTTTCTATTTTTACTTGCGGAGATACTGAATTAATAAAAAGATTTATAAGCTTCACAATATCAAGTTTCACGATGAAAAAGGGAGACATAAGTAAGGTAATTAAAAGTGAGAATATAAGATGGATACAAGTCCATTTTACGGATTTGTTAGGCAGGCTCAGAGTGGCTTATTTTTCATCAGAGGAATTTCTTAGAAATGTTTTAACTGATGGTTTTAACTTCGATGGCTCTTCCATTGGTTTTGTTAATGTTGAAAAATCTGATTTAATTGCCTTGCCTGATAAAAATACTTTTCTTCCCCTGCCACATGAAAAAGACGAAGCCAGGATAATTGCCAATATATTCAATATCTCTTTAAAACCTTTTTTGGCCTGTCCGAGACACATTTTGAAGAATGCTATAAAAAAAATAAAAAGACAGGGCTTCGATGAAATAAAAATATCTCCGGAAATAGAATTTTATGTAATAGGAAATATGCAACAAAAATATAAAATTCAGAGAAGAGAGGGATATTTTCTTCCCTCCTCTCTTGATGAAGCAAAAATATATAGAAAAGAATTAACAGAGATGTTAAAAAAGAGTGGCTATTCCATTAAATATCATCATCATGAAGTAGGTAGAAATCAACATGAAATAGAAATAAAAGCTTTGGACGCATTAGAAGCCTCGGATTTTTACATGTATTTTAAATATCTTGCCAAGGAAATTGCCCAGTTATATGATCTTGCAGTTACTTTTATGCCGAAACCATTTACAGATGATGCAGGAAATGGGGCTCATATGCATATTGTTATCTATAAAAAATATAAAAATATCTTTTATGATGAAAATGATAAATATAACTTAAGTCAAACAGCGAGATATTTTATTGGAGGGATATTAGAACATATCCCTGGAATAACAGCAATAGCAAATCCAACTATTAATTCTTATAAGAGATTTATGCCGGGATTCGAAGCTCCTTGCTACATAACGTGGGGGCGATATAATAGAAGTAGTTTAATAAGAATCCCGGCTAAAAAAGAAATCGATATAGAAATAAGAAATGCAGATCCTGCAGCTAATCCATATCTATTATATGCTTCCATATTACATGCAGGGATAGACGGTATTAAGAAGAAAATTTTGTATGAACCTGTAGAAAAGAATATATATAAAATGGATAAGAGAGAAATAAAGGAATACGATATAAGGAAATTGCCTTCTAGTTTGTTGGATGCAATTGAAGAATTGGAAAATGATGAAATATTAAAAAGAGGAATAGGAAAAGATGCAATAGAGATGTTTATAGAGGCAAAAAGGAGAGAAGCAATAGAATATGCAAATAAAGTTACAGATTTAGATTATGAGTTTTATTTCCATTGTTAAAATTTTTTAAACCATTAAACTATTATTAATATGACCAACAACAATATTTTAAAAAAAGTTAAAGAGGATAATGTAGAATTTATAAGTCTCCAATTTGCCGATTTATTAGGGGTTGTAAAGGAGATTGTCATACCAGCCAACAAAATAGAGGATATTCTGAAACATGGATTATGGTTTGATGGCTCTTCTATAGAAGGTTTTGCAAGAATCCATGAGAGTGATCTATTCCTAAAACCTGATGTGTCTACATATTCTATCATTCCTTGGCTATCGGATAATGGCACAACAGCTTGTTTTATATGTGATATATATAATAATGATGGAAGTCATTTCGAAAGAGATGCAAGATATGTATTAAAAAAAATGGTTGATATGGCTCATAAAAAAAATTTTGAGTATAATGTAGGGCCTGAAATAGAGTTTTATTTATTCAAAAGAGATAAAGAAAATAGGATTGTACCAACAGATTATGGCAGCTACTTCGATATGACATCTCATGAAGGATATGAATTTATAAAAAAGATTATAAAATCTCTCAAAAATTTTGGAATAAATGTTGAAACATCGCATCATGAAGTAGGTAAAGGACAATATGAAATAGATTTTCGCTACGGACCCGCTGTTCAAATTGCTGATAAGTTATTAATGCTTAAATATACCATTAAAAAAATCGCCCAGATGCATGGCTTAAACGCAACCTTCATGCCAAAACCTATTATGATGGCTCCAGGATCAGGTATGCACGTTCACCAAAGTTTATTTGATATTGTAACAGGAGAAAATCTTTTTTATGATAAAAATGACAGATACAACCTTTCTGAAATTGCCTATAATTTTATTGCAGGGCAAATGAAATACGTTAAAGAAATTTGTGCGATTTTATGTCCTACAGTAAATTCTTATAAGAGGCTTATTTCTGGATTTGAAGCTCCTTGCTACATAACATGGGGAAGTATGAACAGGAGTAGTTTGATAAGAATACCAAAATGGTCAAGAAAAGAATCTGCGAGAGTAGAGCTAAGATGTCCAGATTCTTCATGTAACCCCTATCTTGCATTTGCGATTATGCTAAAAACCGGTATGGAAGGAATTGAGAAAAATATGAAACCTCCAGATGCAATAGAAGAAGATGTTTATAAAATGGATATAGATGTTTTGGGTAAAAAAAATATAGAAACATTACCAAGTTCTCTGTGGGAAGCATTACAAGAAATGAAATTTAGTAAAATTGTTTCCGAAACATTAGGCAAGTCATTATTCCAAAAATATATAGATATCAAAACAAAAGAATGGAATGAATTTAAAATACAAGTCACCAATTGGGAGATAAAAAAATATATAGAAACGTATTAACACTGTATATTAACGATGCCTACAACTTGTTAATACTCACCAAATTTTTATACATCTTCTCTTTACCCTATTGTGAAGAGAATTCTTTTAATGGGAAATCCAAATGTAGGCAAGAGCGTTGTGTTTTCCCGCCTTACTGGTGCACAGGTAATAGTATCAAATTATCCTGGCACTACTGTAGACTTTTTTAAAGGGAAAATGAAAATTGGAAAAGAAGTGTATGAAATCATTGACGCTCCAGGCACGTATTCACTTCATCCATCAAATAAAGCTGAGGAAGTAGCAAAAAAATTGCTTGAGGAAGCAGATGTTGTTATAAACGTTGTTGATGCAACAAATCTGGAGAGGAATTTATATCTTACCCTACAACTTATGGAGAGAAATATTCCATTGATTGTTGCCCTGAACCTTTGGGATGAAACAAAACATTTGGGAATTGAAATAAATGTAAATGCTCTTGAAAACGAGCTTGGTGTGCCGGTTGTGCCAACTGTAGCCCTTACAGGAGAGGGTATTAAAGAACTTGTCTCTCGCATTAAAGAGGCAAAAGCTTTGGAAATAAGACTTGGAGAAGCTGAAAGATGGGCAAAAATTGGAGAGATTATAAAAAAAGTGGAAAGAATAGAGCATCGTCATCATACCTGGAGAGATATTCTATCTGAAATAACGATAAAGCCCCACACTGGTATACCAATTGCTATAGCTATCCTGCTAATTTCTTTTATTGCAGTCAGATTCATTGGCGAGGCAATAAGCTCTTATATTTTCCAGCCTATTTTTGATGCATATCTTCCATTTTTAAATCAACTGAGCCAGATACTTGGTGACACTATCTGGAGAGATATTCTCATTGGTCAAGTTGATGGAGGTATTTCATTTGAAGAATCTCTTGGAATACTCTCCACTGGTTTATATGTTCCATTTGGAGTTGTGCTACCATATATTATTGCTTTCTATGCAATCCTTTCTCTCCTTGAAGATTCTGGCTATCTGCCTCGGCTTGCAACGCTTGTTGATAACGTATTCCATAAGCTTGGCATGCATGGATTTGGGATAGTCACTGTTTTTCTTGGCTTGGGATGCAATGTGCCTGGAGCAATGGCGACAAGAAGCTTAGAGAGCAGGAAGCAACGCTTTATTTCTGCTACCTTGTTGGCGATAGCTGTTCCATGTATGGCTCAAACTGCAATGATTTTTGGGGTGCTTGGAAAGTATGGTCTAAAATATATTCTGATTGTATTTGCTACACTTGCAATAATTTATTTTATTGCTGGGATTATTTTAAATAAAATGGTTAAAGGAGAAAGTCCAGAGATTTTCATGGAAATTCCTCCATACAGAATGCCAAGCATTTCTGCAATAGGAAAAAAGATGTGGATGCGCATCAAATGGTTTTTAAAAGATGCAATTCCATGGCTATTGTTTGGTGTATTCATAATAAATATTCTCTATTCAATTCATTTTCTTGATTTGCTTGGAAGAATTATGGCTCCTGTAGTGCAAGGATGGTTTGGGCTGAAGGAGGAGGCAGCAGTTGTGCTATTTGCAGGTTTTCTCAGAAAAGATCTGGCTGTTGGAATGCTCCTTCCACTGTCAATGTCTCCTCAACAGCTTGTTATAGCTTCTACAATTCTGACTATCTATTTTCCATGTGTTGCTACATTTACCACACTCCTTAAGGAGCTGGGCATTAAAGATTTGATTAAAGCAACGTTAATTATGCTCTTCACTGCTTTTTTAGTTGGAGGAATACTCAGAACCTTGCTTATTGGCTGGTGACAGGAGCAAAATAAAGATAACAAAAAAGTGAAATAAAGAAGCAACATTATTTCTTATGCAACCTAAAATGAGAATTGCAACAAAACAGATGGAAGCGAGGCTTATTAAAATTGCAAAAGACTTCAAGAAAAATCCTTATAAAGTAATTCCGGAGTGTGAGGGAAAATGTTCTTCATGTTATTTTGAAAAAATAAAAAAAGATATCGCCAGATTTGATGATGAAAAATATCTGGCTAAGATGGCGAAAAAGAAAGGATTTGTTGCAGCTTTGGCAGCAACAATACTTCTTTCAGATCAGAAAATTCCGTATGTTGCATTTATGAAAGTTGGAAATGAAAGCGTGTATTATGCAAAAAGAGGAAAGGTAAAAGATGAACTTCTTGCAGGATTGCAGAATTGGGAAAAACCAAATTTAAGGATGCTTGCATATGAAGAAATTGCCAGAAAGAAAAAGTTGAACATTTTTTCGCTTCCGGAAAAGGTGATATGTTCAGATGATGTGCCTGAAGAATTTTTACAATTTATTTCAAAAAAATTTATGTGTGATGAAGAAGAATACGTTAGCCTTAAATGGCGAGGAAAAGAAATGAAGTTTTGTGGGAATGGGAATTCCATTATGAAGATGAGGCAGTATTTTTACTATCCTTCTTTTGACAATGAAATAGAAATAGAAGCTGTGGTGAAAAGTATTGAATGTAAAAATGAATGCAAAGAATGTATTATAAAGGATGCTATAAATTCAAGAATAGATGATTCGGCGTATAGAAACGGAAAAATGAGCGATAGAGCTTTTATAGAAAATTCAAAAAAGAAAATTTTATGGAAGAGCGAAGCAAAGAAAGTTTTTATGATAGGAAATGAATGTTATGGAGACAATATTCAGCTTTATATGGAAAAATTAAAGCCAAAGGAATGGGAGAAGGAGGCAGTAATGAATATTTTGAAGGAAGAAAATAAGGCTGTTGTAGTAGCTACTCCTTCAGCAACAAAATTGCTTGAAAAATATGGCATCTCTTCAAAAAAACTAGAGGAAGAATATAAATTAAAGGAAAGAGAGAAGATATTAGGCAGCCTCCCAAGTATTGAAGGAAAAAAGATTGCACAGTTTGCTGACATGCTGGCAAGGATATATAAAACTGAAGGAAAGGAAGGGATTATTCAGAAATTGAGGGCAGAAAAAATGGATGTTAAGGAAAAATCTGTTGCATATGCCTTCCTATTTGCCTTGGGAGTAAGAGGAGAGGAATGGAAATATAGCAAAATGGAAAAAGATTTTGGAAAGCATTTGGCAGGATATGCAAAAAAATTGATGGAAGCAGAGAGAGAGGAATATAAAAATGCTTTAGAGGATTTGGTGAAGGAAGCAGGTGGTTAAATGCCTGTTGAGCGCTCATGTGGGGCAATAATATTCAAGGGCGAGAAATATCTTCTTCTAAAATATGAGTGGGGTCACTGGGGATTTGTAAAAGGGAATATTGAGAGGGGAGAAAGCTTGGAAGAAACATTTTTCAGGGAAGCTGAAGAAGAGGCTGGTTTAAAAAGAGATATGCTTGAAATAATAGAGGGATTCAGAGAAAAAATTAGCTATTTTTACAAGAAAGAAGGGAAGACAATTTACAAGGAAGTAATTTATTTACTTGCAGAAAGTAAAAGCTTTGACGTCAAGCTGTCATATGAGCATACTGCCTATGAATGGCTAAGCTATGAAGATGCTTTAGAAAAAATAACCTATGAAAATGATAGAAATGTTTTGAGAAAAGCACATGAATTCTTGAAAAAGCTGAAAAGATAAGAAACTATGAGAAATGTTTTGGCAGTAAAAAGTGTTTAGATGATATAAGTGTTTAAATGATATAAGCGTTTAAGTGATATTAAACCAAATAATTTCACCAACGATTAAGTACTACAATAAAACAGTTCG
>CAZNGK010000095.1:0-6420 GCA_964572575.1 uncultured Thermoplasmatales archaeon
GAAATTTCTTTTGCAGTTGAATATGGCAAACCCGTTTACGGGTTAAGAAGCTGGGAAGTTGGCATTAAAAATTTTAACAATATTGATGAACTTTTTGAAGAAATAAAGAAGGACTTAGGGCTTTAACTTTATTGTTTCCTTTATTAATTTCTCTATCCTTCCTAGATTTTTTTCTATGGTTTCTATCTGCTTCCTCTGCTCCTCTGTCAGCCTGCCATATTTTTCTTCTGATAAAAGATGAAGATATCCCTGAGCTATACAAAGAGGGTTGAAAAATAAATGAGCTACTCTTTCTGAAAATATTTTCTTAAGTCCTTTCGCCTCTTCCTTGGTATGAAATGCAAAAATGCTAATTTTCGCTTCCCCTTTCCTCATTCCAAGAAATCTGCCATATAAGAGATGATGCACGCCATATTTATCCACAAATTCAAATTCTGCTTCCTCTGCCTCGCTCCCAGAAAAAATTCGTTCGTTTGCCTTTTCTATCCGTTCTTTGTCTTTGAAAGCAACAAAATCAATAAATTTGCGATTTTTCATTTCGCTCATTGAATAGCCAAA
The DNA here is from genome assembly GCA_964572575.1 of uncultured Thermoplasmatales archaeon. GTDB lineage: Archaea > Thermoplasmatota > E2 > UBA202 > JdFR-43 > VBQI01. The sequence goes on from CAZNGK010000095.1 coordinate 559, forward strand.
ATTTTTTTCAACATGTTCATTTCCACCCAGTATTTTCCCTTCCTCATTGAGTATGATGATGTTGACCGGAATATTCTGTAAAATGTTCCTCAAGGGAGCTATTTCCTCTTCTTCTTTCCTTGCATATTTTGGAAGGAATGGTATGCTTTCTATTCTAAATAAAAGTTCTCTGCATCTTTTCATACCTATTTCCACAATATTCATTTCTCTTCTTGCTTCAATAACCTTCTCTGCAAAATCCTTCTTGCTTATTTCCTTAAGCAATCTTTTGCCTGAAAGCTCCACCAGCTCTTTTCTGAGCATAACCATCCTTGTTTCTAAATCATTTAGCCTTTTTATTAAGGCTTCTTTCAAAAGCAGAACCTCCTCAACATATTTTCTTATTTCCGGACGTCTCCTCACAATAAGTTCATATAACATTTCTTTATCTTTTTCCTGCAAAATCAATTCATGCAAATCTGGCATTTTAGCCTTTGCTTCTAAATCTTTCACAAGCTTAAGCCCTTCAGAATACCAGAGGGGGGCAAATATCAGCCCTCGTTTCCTTTTTTCAAAGGCATCCAAAGGAAAATACAATACTTTTCCATTATCATTTTCAATTTCATATCCTATTTTTCCTCCAGCACTATTAAAAACAATATTTTTTACTGTCCCAACTTTTTCGCCAGTGTCTTCAAAATATACAGGTATTCCAATCTCTTTCCTTTCTCCTCTCAATGAAAATCTCAGTTTTCTCTTCATCGAAAATATTAATCTTCGTAATTTCCAGTACAAGCTCATATATCGCACACCTCCAGCATGGCACATGCATCCAATTTTTCCCGCACATAATGTAACAGTGAAGCACATAAAAGCATTGTGAGAAAACATACAGTAAATAAAATAAGGAGAAGAATGAGCGTTACTGAGAAAAATTGAGTTAGTAAAATGAAATAGTTTCCTTTAATTGAAAAAACCATTCTGGCTACAAAAACTGAAGAGAAAAGAGAGGATGAGAAGAAAGATGCAATAGCAAATTCATTTTTGAATCTGCAACCAATTGCATATGCAATAATGGAAATTGAAAGAGAGGAGGCAATTGCTATCATAAATAAGTTTCTCAGTCCATCAAAAAGAAGTGGTATAAATAGAAAAGCGAGAAAAGATGAGAGCCATGCTTTTTTGCTAGCTTTATCAATCCATATCATTTTCATTTTTCTTCTTGTCTTCTCTGTTCTTTTTTTAATTTTCTCATAGAAGTTATATAAAGGTAAAAATGTAGAATGATACTCCAATGTCAGAAATGAGACATATGCTGAAGAAAGAAAATATTTCTCAACGATTATGGAAGAAATTAAAAGCAGGAAAACAGTAAGGAAAGATAATAGGATTGCAGATAATAAAGCAGAAAATAAAATGCATAGCCTTGGATTAACGTTATACATGCTTTCCATGAATTCATCAGGTATGACAATCCAATAAGGAGAGGAATATAGAAAAATTTGTCCTTTTCCATTGAGAGATGCATTAATTCTTATTCTCTCTCCACTATTGATAGAGAATATTTTTTTATCAATTTCACATTCCATATCTCCATCATAAAATGCAATTCCCTTTACTGGCATGAGAGATGGATTTGCAACAGGAATGCTTTTATGCATTATTTCTTCTCCGCCATTAATCTCCATGCTATCATAAGCAAAAAATGAAGAAAGAAGCAGAAATGGAATGAATAATGAGAATGAATATGCTATCGTTTTCTTAAGAGTAATTTTTTCTGGTCCAAAAATTAATTCGTTGAGCTTCTCTTTTAAGCTCTTTCCATTTGGAAGCCATATAATTATGCAGGAGAGCAAGAGAGCAAAGAAAAAGATAAATGGAAGAAAAATGAGATAATGGAATGAAGCCTGTGGTCTGCCCCATTGCATATGGCTCGAAATCCTGCCAAGCACATCATGAACAAAAATCCAGATATAGCCAATAAAAGGAATTTTCAATGGTTGTTTTCCTATCATTATTGCTTTTCCGTATAGGCGACTGTTGTCAACAACAGGTTCTGGCACATGCGGACCACTTTGATCTGTATATTCATTTGCATCTCCTTTCGTAATAAGTCCATTATCCTTTATTTCCACCACTCTATGGATTATAAGATTTCCATAGATATTTCTATAGACTACAACATCTCCCTCTTCTACATCTTTTAGCTCGCAGGGAACCCAAGGCACAATATCTCCTTTCTGCAAACTTGGCTGCATAGATGAGGAAGCAATGATGTTTAAAGGAAATGGAGTGCCATTGAAAATAGTGATAAATCTTGCTATTATTATAAGTAGAACGGCAACAAATGCAATATTTCCAATAAACTTTTTCATATCAAGATGCATGTTATTCCTCATAATAGGTTATGATTACCTCATGAAGAACTGGTGTGTTCGATGCAATTGTTGTTTCAAAATATGCCTTATACTTTATGTATCCTCTTCCGTTATGCCCACTCCATATAGGTGTATTGCTAATGTTATAATATGTATCATTGCTTCCATCAGGACCAAGAAAATCTGTCCAGTTTATGTTATCTGGTGAAGAGGCTATCTGGAATTTTATTGTTGTCCCATCTGGCAAAGAAGCATTCCATGAAATTGTGTTATATGTGGCATTTCCTGCATAATAGGGGCAGGAAATCAGATAGCCATTTTCATAATAAGCAGTTTGCCATGACACCTTCCACTCATGCAAAATTGGAGTGCCATTGATACTGGGTATTAACTCTGCATATAGCTTAATTGAACTGGCGTTAATAAAAGAAATATTGTAGCCATTTTCTGCCTGCTTTGCTGTTATGCTGCAGAGCATGGCGTTGTTAGTTGCATTCAATATTTTATATGTGATGTTGCTTCCAGGTGGAAGTGTCGCATTTGCATAAAATTTATTCCAGTTTGCAAGATTTAAAGGAGATATTGCAACAGATGTGATATTAGCTGGAGATATATAACTCACTTCAACTTTTACATAATCTGTGCTGATTCCCACTCTGCGGGCATCATATTCAGCGTATGCCATCAAAAATATGTGGCCATTATCGATATAATCATAAAAATTTGTATATTCCCTAGAAACAACATTTTCTCCAGATGGAATGTCTCCTATTACATCCCAGTTGGATGATGAAAAATTCCATATCCTTAGTCCATTATACATTGTGAATGGAATCCACCACCAAGCTAGGCGATATCTACAACTTCCCTCCCAGCTTACATTTATTTTTGCTATCTCACTTTCAGATACATTTATTTTGAATCTAAATATGTGCTGAGCTTTGTATCCATTCAATGAAGTTACATGAATAGCTCTGGCATTGTCAGAAGAATAAATGGATGCATAATTTGCACTGGAAAATTCTATTCCTGTTGTGTTGAAATTGGTGGCTGGCTCTAAATAGTCGTCGTCGACATCAAATCTGGCAGTATGGGTTGAAGAAGGGCTTGTAACGCCGTTAAAATCATATATTATTTTTTTGGCTATAGCCCTTACATCTCCATTGCTAACATTTGCATTTATTATTGTTGCCACCGACGCCTTTCCTCCAAAATAGTCAATCCAGGAGCATATTGATTCCTCTGCTCCCATCTCAACAATTGGCTCAGGTTCAATATACTTACGAATCCTTACATCATCTATAAACCATCCCCAATAATCATTGTAAAGTTCATCAACTGTGTTAAAGTAGAATCTTATGTATCTTGCATTTGGTGTCATTGAAATGCTCAAAAACTTCCAGGCACTTTCTGATGGATTTGCTGAATCATTATACCATATCTGATTCCATGTTGAATTATCTGAGCTGTCATATATTATGGTTTGATCATAACCACTCCATCCAAAATTTTCAACTTCCCTCCACATCCATAATTCCAATTTTGCATTTCCAACTGCCTGGAAAGACGGAGAAATTAAACTGCCGGAATTTGCACTTCCTGTATCATAATTATCTGTAGATTCCTGTCCATACCATTTTGAGTTATTTTCACTTAACCATTTTTTGGAAGTGGTATGCCACAAGCCATTTTCAGTCCACGAAAGCGAGGTTTCGAAATCATCAAAAAATATGAAGGTGGCTGTTCCATTGCTTTCTGATTCAGCAGACGGATTTCCATAGTACATATAAATTCTTGCTGTTCCGTTTGCAGGTATTTCAGCTATATTGACCCATATTTTTGATTCGCCAGAGACATTCCATTCCTCTATCCAGTAAGGAAGCTTGCTTTCATTGTTACTGGAAAAATTATAGAATGTGAATCTAATGTCGCTTCCCTCTACATTGGCTTTACTGTAATTGAAGATTTTTATATCAAGCGTTATAAGAACCTGATAATCTGTTAGAGTTGTATTGGAAACATCTGTAATATTTATGAGCATTCTGTATTGCCATGAAGAATTCCACCAGCTTTGCCAGGCTGGAGATTTCTGTAGAATGACATCTCCTGGAATACTCCATGTATTAACATTCTGCATGCTACCACACTCAAAATCTTCCTGTGTTGTTGTAATCCATTCCATCAATGCTTCAATAACAGAAAAACTATAATTAACCAAGCTTTCAGCATATTCACTGGCGTAAAGAAAGCGAGAATATATGCTCCCAGTAAATATTGCAGATGTTGCAAGAACAATCAGCAATGCCAATTTTTTTCTCATGCTACTTTATCTGTAGCAATAATGCCGACAGTATAGCCAACATTATTGCCACTCCCACTATCAGCAATATTTTCTTTCTGCCACTCATTTATAGGGAAAGAGAAAGAGAAGGCTTTGATTTATGTCTCTGCCTTGAAATGGAATTCTATTATTCCATTATAATTTCCCTTGCTATCTACCTGATTTGTATCTATTGAAATCTGCACCCAAACAAAGTCATCATTTCCATTTGTTGCAGTTGGCTTACTGGCTGCATATCTTACATAGCTATTACTATCCCATGGAGTCTGCACATTCATTCCATCCATATTTGTAGAATCGTTATTACCGCTTCCAAGAATCCAGTAGCCTGCTACAGCCCCTCCATTCCACAACATAACGCTTGTATCTTGTGTTGCATCCATATCGGCATTTGAATGAAGCCATATTCTCACTGCATCAGTTTCATCCCCGCTGACAGTTACTCCCGTTATATTAACGCTGAAGCTTTCCTCGTTTACTATTGCAAAAGCCGCTGAATATGTCTTATTCATTCCCTTCGGTATATCTCCAAAAGAAAGGTTCATTGTTACACTTGTTCCATTATTCCTAACTCTCAACAATCTGTAGCCATCAGTAGCATTGTCTAGTGCAACAAAACGTATCAGCCCATCTGATGGATGCACCACGCCAAATTCATAGCCTATGGTTATCCTTGCATATTGCGTTGCCACAGCAGCAGAAAGCACGGCAACAGATATTCCCACAAGCAATACCTTCTTTCTTATATCCACATTTATCCCCTCCAGGAACATTACACATGCCTCATATATAAATTTTTTTAAATTTTTTCGGGGTTTGTTGAGTACGGGTATTTTTTTTCGGGATTCCACAAAATTTTTGAGTTTTTTAGAGTATAGAATTATATTTCACTTTACCAGACAGCGTGTGAAGTTGATGAACGATAACAGCAAATACAAAATGGAAATGGAATTATATAACGCCGCCATCAGAAAGGCAACTTTTGCATAATAAAAAGCAACTCCAAAGAGAGGAATAGATGAGAAAGAATAATGCAATATCCCTATCTTCATTTAGTCATCAGCAGCACCTTCTTACAATGATAAACAAGCTTAAATACTAATTTTCTTTTGATGTAATGGTAATAAAATGATGTTCAATAAGCTATTAGCTGTTGGTTTGCTA
>CAZNGK010000096.1:0-6373 GCA_964572575.1 uncultured Thermoplasmatales archaeon
CTCTCACTTCTTCTTTTTTCCTTTTGCACCAAAGAATCTGTTGAATAAATCATCAAAACCAGTTTTGGAATCAATATTGTGAAATAAATCTGAGAAATTGGTTCTATCAAAAATTTCCTCCTGAGAATATTTTTTCTCTATGCCGTCATGTCCTCTGAGATCATACTCCTTCCTTTTCCTATCATCAGAAAGAATAGCATATGCTTCTGTGATTTCCTTAAATTTTTCTTCTGCCTTTGGATCTTTACTTTTATCAGGATGGTATTTTAAGGCAAGACGGCGATACGCTCTTTTTATTTCCTCCTTTGTAGAATTTTTATCCACTCCCAAAATTTCATAGTAATCTTTCTTCATTCCACTCATTTTTTCATCTCCTTATATTCAATTTTTTTGCGCACCTCTTTCTGCATTTTTGCAAGGACTTTTGTTAAATCACTGTTCTTCTTTTTTATCTCCATTACGTCGTCTGTCAAAATTGCCTCTTTCAATTTTTCAATTGCCCCCTCAAGCTCCTCAGCTTCACCAACTTCTCTCAATATCTTCTCTGCACTATATATTAATGCCTCTGCTTCATTTTTTGCTTCCACCAACTCTTTCTTCTTTTTATCTTCCATTAAATGTTTCTCTGCCTCCTTTTTCATTCTTTCTATCTCCTCCTCACTTAACTTTGTGGAGCCTGTAATTTTTATTGACTGCTTTTTACCTGTTGCCAAATCTTTTGCAGATACATGTAGAATGCCATTAACATCAATATCAAAAGTTACCTCAATTTTTGGCACTCCTCTGGGAGCAGGAGGTATGCCGACTAAGCGAAATTTTCCAAGACTTTTGTTGTCTGCCGCCATCAGCCGTTCTCCTTGGACAATGTGTATTTCCACACTTGTCTGAAAATCTTCAGCTGTGGTGAAAATTTTCTTTCTCTTTATTGGTATTTTTGTATTTCTCTTGATAACTGGTGTTGCTATCCCGCCTAATGTTTCAACACTTAAAGTTAGAGGAATGACATCAATTAAAACAATATCCTTGCTTATTTCCCCGCCAATTATTCCTGCCTGAATAGCTGCTCCAAAGGCGACGCATTCCATTGGATCCACGCCTCTCTCTGGCTTTTTTCCAAAAATTTTTTCAACTGTATGGCGAACATATGGTATTCTAGTTGTCCCTCCCACCAACACAACATGATCTATATCCTCTGGCTTCAAATTTGCATCTTTTAAAGCCTGCTCACATGGCTCTATCGTTTTTTCTACAATAGGTTTTATTAATTCCTCGAATTTGGCTCTGGTTATCATCTCTTGGAGATGGATGGGCTTTCCCTGCCATTCAGCAATGAAAGGCAGTTCTATGGTGGTTTGGAGTGTAGAAGAAAGCTCTATTTTTGCTTTTTCTGCAGCTTCAATGAGCCTTTGTAAAGCTTTCAAATCCTCTCTTAAATCAATTTTATGTGTTTCTTTAAATCTATCAGCAATGTAGTCAACTAAAGCCCTGTCCATATCTGAGCCTCCAAGCATTGTATTTCCATTTGTCGATAAAACCTCAAAAACTCCATCTCCTACTTCCATTATGGTTATATCAAATGTTCCTCCTCCAAAATCATAGACAGCAATTTTATGCTCTCCTTCTTTTCCTAATCCATAGGCAAGGGCAGCTGCAGTTGGCTCATTTATAATTCGTTTCACTTCAAATCCTGCAATTTCTCCAGCATTTCTGGTTGCTTGTCTTTGATCATCGTTGAAAAATGCAGGAACAGTGATAACAGCCTCTTTTATCTCCTCTCCCAAATAATCTTCTGCATCTCTTTTTATCTTTTGGAGAATAAATGCAGAAATTTGTTCTGGAGTATATTCTTTCCCCCTAATTTTTATTTTTTCATCTGTGCCCATTTTTCTCTTAATATGCTGTATTGTCCCCTCTGGATTCATAATTGCCTGTCTTTTTGCTGCCTCACCTACAAGAAGTTCATTATCTTTTGTGAAGGCAACAACTGAGGGAAAATATGGATGCCCTTCAGCACTTTTTATAAGAGTGGGTTTTCCACCTATTATTACAGCAGCTTCAGAATTTACAGTGCCTAAATCAATTCCTATTATCCTTGCCATGCTCATCGCTTCCTGATACTATAACATAAGATGGTCTGATTACTCTTCCATTTAACATATATCCCTTTTTAACCTCTTCAGTTATTATACCTTCCTCGCCTTTTTCTCCACTCTCTCTTACAGCAACTACATGATGTAGATTGTAATCAAATTTTTTTCCCTTTGCTTCTATTTCCACCACTCCTTCATCTAAAAGCAACTTTTTAAATTGATTTAAAATCATTTCCAATCCATCATCCTTTATATTTTCACATGCCTTTTGCAGATTTTCATATATTTCAATTACATTAATAATCAATCTCTCTTTTTCTTTTTCCACCGCCTCCTCAATCTCCCTTTTCACTCTTTCCTTATAATAATTAAAATCTGAAAGAAGACGAGCAATTTCTTCGTTTTTCTTTTCTAATTCCTTCTCAATTTTAACTATCTTTTCTTTCAATAAACTCCTTTTCCATAATCTCATATCGATAGATTAAAAAGTTTACTCTATATAAATTTTGACGTATTGAATCAAAAAATCATCAGAAATTTTAAATGTAGTGGCTATGTTGCCTTCGGCTATGTTGCTTTCATGCATTCAATTGCCTCCTGCTGTATAAACGAGGTAGCTTATCGAATCTTATTAATAATGCTTGAAGTGCCTATGATAGCATTATGCAAAAATTAGCATATTCAAAAAATCTCATGATTCATCAATAAGCTCTCATAAAGTAAAGTATTTTAACATATATTGGATATAACTTCATGAAAACAAAATACCTGTTGCTGAGTATTTTGTTTTTGATAATTGGAATGATTTTTTCAGATGCTTTTATATTAGATGATGAAACAGTAAGAAAGGAAATAAATGAAATAATAGATGATGATAATGTTCTCAACTGTACTTTTGTTTGCAATCTTATTGATGATAGAGCAAATGAAGTTGGCATAAAGGGAACAGATTTGGGTGTAGGAATGGAAAGAAATGATGAAATATGGTTATTATTTGGAGATGTTGTAGGTACCACCATATTTAAAGGAGGAGCAAGTGCAGTTGCTATACTGCCAAAGCAGAGAGATTTTGATTTTACAAAAATGGAGTGGAAATTAGATGAAAATGGTAACTATTACCAACCTCTTCATTCCAGAAGAGTTTATGGAGATGCTTCAACTGTTCCAGCTGGAGGTGTTGAAATTGATGGAAGAGCATATATTTTTGCCATGAGGGTTATATGGTGGAATCATGGACCAGCGCAGACTCATGCATATGGAGTGCTATTTAGAGAAAATGAAAATGGAGAATTTGAAGAAATATTCAACTGGAGTACCGATGAGATACATGTCAATACTGCTCCTGTTTTTGTAGCTGACCAGCAGAAGGTATATATGATATGCACCGCCACATATAGAAATTCTCCAGTATATCTCTCTTTTGTTGACTCTCAAAATATTGAGGAAAAAGATTCGTATTACTATTTTTCAGGGCGCAACGAAAATGGCATGCCAAAGTGGACAAATAATATAGAAGAGGCACAACCGCTGGAGGGGATGGAAAATGTAAAGGCAGGAGAAATCTCTTTTGTTTATAATCCGGTGCTTCAGAAGTATTTCATAATGTTTGATAGCTTCTCAATTATAAATAATGGTGTCTGGCTTTATTATTCTGATGAACCATATGGGCCATACTCAAGAGTAAAAGTGGGCGTGCTAAAAAACGCCAGCTGGATGCAGGAAAATTGGAGTGGATGCTATGGGGGATATATAATTCCATATATGTTTGGGGAAGATGGAAAAGACATTTATTTCACTATCTCAGTTTGGAAGCCCTACATTACAGTCGTTCTAAAAACAAGATTTGATATAGATGTTGTGAATAAGGCTCCAAATAAACCTAGTAGGCCACAAGGACCATCATCAGGAAAGGCTGGGCATACATATTCATATTCTTCATCAACAACAGATGCAAATTTGGATAGGCTCTACTATCTTTTTGATTGGGGAGATGGCTCTACAAGCGATTGGTTGGGTCCATATTTTTCAGGACAAATTGTAAATGCATCTCATACTTGGGATAGCAGAGGAAAATACAGTATAAGAGTTAAAGCAAAGGATATATATGGCAAGGAAAGTGAGTGGAGCGATCCTTTAGTTGTGTCAATGCCAAAGTCAATGCCAAAAAGTTATGATAAATTCTTATGGATTGAGAAAATCAACAAGTTATTAATGAAAATATTTGGGAGGGAAATAATATCCTTCATTCAATCATTTTTTTGAATTCTTCTTCACCTATTATTTTCAATCCAAGCTTCTTAGCCTTTTCATATTTTGAACCAGGTGACTCGCCTACAACAACATAGTCAACGTTTCTGCTTACACTTGATGCAACCCTTCCACCCTGCTTTTCCACTAGCTCTTTGGCTTCTTCTCTTGTGAAATCTTTTAATGCTCCTGTAAAAACAAAAGTCAATCCTTTGAGCTTCCCTTTTTCTTCCTCATGTTCCATTCTAAGCCCCAATTTTTTCAACTCTTCTATCTCTTTCCTGTTTCTTTCTTCCTTGAAAAAGTTAACTATGCTCCTTGCTGTCTCTGGTCCAATTTCTTTTATTGTCATCAACTGCCATTCAGTTGCATTCATGAGCTTATCAATGCTCTTAAATTTCTCTGCCAATATCCGAGCTGTATGTTCGCCAACATTTGGAATTCCTAAAGCGTATATCAGCCTTGCCAGTCCTTTTTCCTTGCTTTTTTCTATTGCCTCTATTAAATTATCTGCAGATTTTTCAGCAAATCTTGGCAGGCTAAGCAAATCTCTTTTATTAATTTTGTATATGTCGCTTATCCTTTTTATAATGCCATGCTCAACTAAAAGATCAACAGTCTTGCCACCAAGCCCTTCTATGTCCATTGCCCCTTTCGATGCAAAATGGGTAATGCTTCTCTTAAGCTGTGCTGGACAGGAGAGCCCTCCGGTGCAACGATAGTAAGCACCTTCCTTGACGACATGGCTGTTGCAGACTGGGCATCTATTTGGCATGGAAAATTTATTTTCCTTTCCTGTTCTTTTTTCCTTTATAACTTCCATTACTTCCGGTATCACATCTCCTGCTCTTGCCACCTTAACCCAATCTCCAATTCTTATATCTTTCTCCTTTATGTAATCCTCATTATGAAGTGTAGCTCTTGAAACAGTTACTCCTTTAACATCAACTGGCTTAAGTAATGCTACAGGCGTAAGTGTGCCAGTTCTTCCCACTTGCACCACAATATCCACTATTTGCGTTTCTTCCTTGCGAGGAGCAAATTTATATGCTACAGCCCACCTTGGAGAGCGGGTTTTAGCCCCAAGCCTCTCCTGATATTCCAAATTATTGACTTTTATTACAACACCATCTATTTCATATTCAAGTTTCTCCCTTTTTTCCTCCATTTCTTTATGATACTCTATGGCTTCCTCTATATTCCTGCATTTTTTTGCATATGGATTTGTTTTCAGTCCCCATTTCTTCAAAGCCTGCAACGCATCCCACTGCGTTTTAATGTCCACGCCTTCAACACTCATTATCTCATAAAAGAAAATGTCGAGGGGGCGGGCGGCAGTTTCTCTCGGGTCGAGCCTGCGGAGCGAGCCTGCAGCAGCATTCCTTGGATTTGCCAATGGCTCCTCCCCCTTTTCTATAAGTTCCTTGTTAAGTTTTTCAAAATCATCAATGTGCATGATTACTTCCCCTCTCACTGCAAGAAAAGATGGAACTTTATATTCATCTCTTAAGACGAGAGGAACAGATCTTATTGTCCTTATATTTTCTGTAACATCCTCTCCATTTATGCCATCTCCTCTTGTAGAGCCTCTGACATATTTCCCATTTTCATATATCACCTCCACACTGAGACCATCCAACTTTGGCTCAGCAGTGTATTCCATTTCATCTACTTCAAGTTCTTTTCTTATTCTTTTATCAAAAGCAATAACTTCCTCCTCCTTATGAGCTGTATCTAAGCTGAGCATTGGCTTTACATGTCTCACACTTTTGAATTCTTTTGCAGGAGGGGCGCCTACACGTTGAGTAGGCGAGTCAGGAGTGATAAATTCTGGAAATTGTTCTTCTAATGAACGGAGTTCTTCCATTAACTTATCATATTCTTCATCAGATATCTCCGGCTTGTTCAGCACATAGTAAAGATAGTTATGACGCCATATTTCTTTACGAAGCCATTCTATTCTTTTCTTTGCCTCCTCTTTTGAAAGTTTCATATATAAAATGATAGCATGCGAATAAAAATTTTTTGCCATATTT
>CAZNGK010000097.1:0-6339 GCA_964572575.1 uncultured Thermoplasmatales archaeon
CGCTTTCCATTGTAATGCTAACATTTTTTGCATGCTCGTTTTCCAATCCAGTTATGACTATGGAAATGGTAGCACTTCCAATTAATAAAAGAATGCCTAAGGCAGCAAATGGAATTCTTGCCTTTTTATCATCCCATATCATTCTATTCCTCCCATATAGCCAAACTTATTTCAGCCCTACTTATACTAATTCTATTTAGAAGCCAATCATCAATCATATTTTTAGTCTCTTTTATTACCTCCCCTCCTTTTTTAATCATTTCAACAATATAATCAACGAAATCTGAAATGTATTCTTTTAGAATTTCTCCAAATTCACTATTTTTAAGAGAGGAAACTATATAATTTACCAATGCACCTGTCAATCCTTCTAATTTTTCGTCAATATTTTCTCCTTGTGGTTGCAATCCTAAAGCATTATAAACTTCATCAAGTATCAGATTTATTAAATAATCAATCACATTTCTATTTTCTCCAAACATGTTGTTTAAAGAAGATACAAATGAATTGAATGTCTGGCTATTTTCAATATACCCTATAATTTCTTCAAATATTAAATGAAGGGAAACGCTAAAAATGCCTGGAAGCAAAACATTTCCATCTGGACTCATAATTCCAGTAAATAGAAATTCATAAATTAACTCGGTTAAATTTTCTTCTAAATGCTTTTTAAATTTCTCCCATTCTGCATCTGTAGAAGGAATCTTATCAATTAAATCATATATCTCCCCCAATACTCCAGCATCTTTTATTTTTTCTTTTATCCAGTTTCTATTGAGATGCACCTCCACGCCATTAATGTTTATTACGGGAGAGAAAGGCAATGAAATAAATGTTTTTGAAACATACGCTGTTTGAGGCGGCGCCCCACCAACCTGCAGCTTGCCGCCAAATGGCATGCCTATTATTGGATTCCATTTTGCAGTAAGATTGAATTTATATTTTCCTTCCAAAATTTTGTTTAGCTCTTTTGAAATGTTTTCTTTTAATCTTTTATCAAAATCTTGCGTCAGTATGTTCATTCTATAATCTTTGCCTCCCAGTGATAATAAAAATTGAGATGCCAGATCTTCTGCAATTAGCTCTCCATAACTTTTATGATATTGTTTAATGCCCAATAGCCAATTGAATATAGCTTTTCCTAAGTCTCCTTGGGAGCTAATGCCTGCTTTATTCATAACGCCATCAATTGTTTCTTTTGCAAGAGTATAATTAAATTCTTTTGGAGTTAGAGAAAGCAAGACAATTAAGCTTTCATCTGCAGTTTCGCTTCCTTCTCTTTCAATCTCACTCTGGGTAATTGGATTATTTATAAAAGCGGGAAGGAGTATGACACCAGATATAGAAACGAGAGTCACAAAAAGAATTGCATCATGCATTGCAGATATGCCCTTTCTATTCATTTTTTCCTCCATACAGTTACAAAAATTTTTCCATATTTCACATCCCCATCTTCCATTTTTATTGCTACTTTCCTTGAAACAACGAATTTATCTCCATCTGGATTTCCATTAAATTTTTTTAAACCATAAGATGGCTTTATCGCCAAGCAATAATCATATGATGAAAGATTGCAATATTCTTTTAATGTAGTCAAATTGGTATTATTCCATTTCTCCTTATTTATTATAAGGGGAGCGTCTGTTAATGGACTTTCTCCATTTGTTAGCTTAATCGAAACATAATGAGCTACTTCAGCTAACTCTGCTTCCTTTATTTTTTCATTATGGCTTATATATAAATTGGCGAGCATTGCAAAAAAGAGAGCAAAGCCAATCATGACAACTACCAGAGCAGGCAAGGATGTAAATTCTTCTGCAACTCCTCTTTTATCTTTTAAAAACTTCATGTTTCCTCCTGACTCACAATCAAAATGTCCATTTTTCCATCCTCAAAATAAATTATATCCTTTTCTATATGCAATGGTTTATTAACATCTAAAATAAAGGGGCGAGCGGCCAGCTCTCTACAAATCCTGTCCATTTCTTCTTTCAAATCTTCTTTTGCTTCATTTGGAAGGTAATCAGAAATATTTCCATAGTGCCCATATTTTTCAAATAAATTTTCATGCAAATCTGTTCCATTTTTCCATACCTCTATATACGGCTTTACCCACATGCTTACAACAACATTTATGTTTTTGTGTATTGTTCCATCATTCCTCTCTATTCTTATATATGAAGGCGACAAATAAATTTTATATGGTTTAATAGGAAGGAAATAATCTGTTGAATTCGGGTAACTTTTTAAATCCATTGAAGCAATTTCTGAGGCAATATTCATGGCAATTGCTCTTATCTCCGCTTCTTTTTTCCAATCATTGTAAAAAGTTATGCTGGCTATTGAAGCCAGTAATATAGCTGCTGCCAATAAAAGAGCAAGTTGGCTCAGCAGCCAAGATATTATGCCTTTTTCATTCAATTTTAACATGCTTTTCCCCATTTCCTTCCAGTTCAATTTTTACCTCTTTTTTTCCTCCATACAATATGGAATAACAGAATTTGGCAGAAGAATAAAAACTCATATTTCTCCCCCATTTCATCAATATGTAATAATGATTGTCCTTCAGATTGTTATTGGAACCAAAAACAATTTTTTCAACGCTATTTGGAATATTTACATCAATAGTTATTGTTGTATTCACATCTCCCATTCCATATATTTTTTCAGCTTCATCAACTATTTTATTAACTTCCTTTACAGCCTTCTTTTCCTCATATTCTCTCCATAAATGGTAGGAAGTAGCAATTAAGGAAGCAATAACAATGGAAGCAACTATAATTGCAACTGTATATTCAACAGGAAGACTCAATACTCCTGCATCATTCATTATTTTCTTCATTTTTTGACATTAATGATGTATGTTTTAACTCCTGTTGCTATAAGGAGCACAATTCCTATAAAGGCGACAAAAGGGGGAGAAATAACCAATTTTTTATATCCCTCAAATATCATGATAGCAATCAAAAGAGCAAGTAAGCCCCCTACTATTCCTGTGATTTCAATAGGTACTTCAACTTTTCCTACTTTCACAACTGGTGCCCCTTTCCTTTTTTCGATTTTTTCTATTCTCCTTTCAATATCCATTAAAATTGCATCATAATTCTTTTCGCTTTTCCCCGCTTTTCTGGATATTGAAATAACAGGCTTTTCTGTATTTTTCTTCAATTTATCTATTTCTTCTTTTAACTTATTCAATTCATTTTCTGTTTTGTTTTTTATAGCAGCACTTAACCTGACTTTTTCAAATGGCTCGCCTGATAATCTTCTTTCTATGGCATCAAGTCTTTTTTCCAAACTTTCTACATTCTGCTGAAGTCTATGAACCCAGTTATTCAATTCTTTTAACTCCTTTTTTTCCTTTTTTATATCTTCCATGTCCTTTTTACTCAATTTCATTTTTCCACCTTATTAAAGTGGATTGTAATGTCTATAATATCCTTAGATGTGGAGAAGCTTGTTTCCCCACCCAATTTTCCTTCTACCACAATAAGGTCAACGCCAGCTCCTCCAGAAATACTGACCGAGGATTCACAACTTAATGACAGCATTACTCCATAATTATCTGTTGATATAGTTCCAAAGGATAAAAGATATAGAAGAGCTCCTAAATTAATTTTTATTCCTCCAGATATTTCTAAGGGTGTGTAACTCACTCCTCCTCTAACAATTTCGCCTGCTTCTGCGCCCGCCTCCGCCCCAATACCGATGTCAATGCCCACATATATTCTTTTGAAGATAGTATTCATTAAATCTTTTCCTTTTTCATAAAGAATTGGTTTAACTTTTTCTATGGCTCCCTCAGCACCATCTTTTATTTTATTTATGTCTTCTTCTAAATAATCATTTCCCAAATAATCGCATGCATACAGAATTGATTGAAAGGTAAGATACTGAATCAATGGAATAACAAATTCTTTTCCTTTATTCATTATTTCTGATAAACCATTTAGAGTTGCATTTATTCCGAAACATATGCTTCCAATTAGAACAGCATCAACTTTAACTATCCCTATTGAACCCTCTACTCCAATTCCTCCATTTCCAGAGAAGGTAACAGCTATGTTTACATCCTCCCCTATTTCCTGCATTATCTTGTTCCCTATTTCCTCTGCTATTTTCAAAGCTTGAAACATGAATGAATCAATGAATTCTCCATAATCATCTGTGTCTGTTACCTCCATTCTAAATGTTTCTTCATCATCAGTTGGCTGCAGGTATTTCCCCATTATTTCTGATACAATAGCCTTTATTGGCTTTATTATTGCACCATTGTTAAAAGAAATGCCTATTGCTGCTTTTCCTCCTATTTTTCCTTCCAATCCCTCGCCTGTTGTTCCAGATATTTCTCCCACAATTCCTACTTTAACCTCATAATTTCTTTCTGAAAACGAGAAAGGGTTTATATTTGAATGAACCTGTATGCTTCCTTTATTTCCATTTATTTTACATCCAATGCTACCATCTATTATCATATTTGGCACTGGTAATAACTCGGGAATGAGATAATCAATAAAAATTTTACCTGTGGCGTCATACATCAGAGTATTATCACCTGTTCCAACTTCTATTCTATAACCAAATTTTATACCAAGCATGAAACCGTCTACCAGAGTGGGTTCCAGAATGAGGTAGAAATTTACATTCAGCGAGTCCGCCAATTTTTTCACTACATCTGTCAAGGAAGATATACCGGGTATTGCATTGGCTACATTGCTTAAATTCTCTTGGATACTTTTTAATAATTTGTAAGCCAATTCAATATTTTCTTCATTTGCTATGCTCATAACCAAATTTTTGATTTCATTTAATGTTTCATATAATTTTTCTATTATCTCTCTTTTTGCTTGATCAATATGAGATGGATCAATAAAAAAATCTACTAAATTTTGATAATTCTCCTGAAGAAATGCTTTCAATTGGTCAAAATTATTTTTAATGGCTTCTATCAAATCCCTTAAAAAAGCATTTCCATTTGAGAATATTTCATAAAAGCTGGAATAATGCTTTTCATAATCGAGATATATGGTATACTCGCCATTGCCTGCAATATCAGTCTTTCTCTCTACAACTATTATAAGGCTACGAGGCGATTTATGCTCCAAATTCACCTCATAAACACAATTTGAACCCTGGATTTCTTTTGGTATCCAGTTTATAAAGCCATCTTCCCATTCTATCTTATTTATAGAATTTACATCTGGAAACGGTTCATTATATAATTCAATCACTTTATATTCAAAATTTGTCAAACCATTTCCCTGAAAGGAAATATAGAAATGGTCAGGAATAGAATTTGCTGTTTCCGGATTAACAATATAAACAAATTTATCATTTTTTTCTATACTTCCACTAATTGTAAAAGGAAATTCATCAATAATTTGTTCATTGTTTTCATTTGTAATAAAAGATTCTGCATAATTTTTAACATTAGCTAAAAACGTTGAATAATCTGCTTTTGTCACCATTATATAGTTTTCCTGTTTAAAATCTTCATATCCTCTTGCCTTTACTTCAACATTCAAAAAATCTTGGTATTTATGCTCTGGAAGAAGTAAATCTATATGTAGCGTTACCTTCCCATTTCTATCTGTTTTGCCTGAAGAAACAGTATTGCATCCCGCGCATGTAACAATTGCATTCTTTACTGGCTTTCCATGCTCATCTTCCACCGTAAATTCTATTTCTTTCCCCAATCCCTCTTCTAACTGAATGCTGCCAACACTTACAACCAAATGCTTGGAGAAGGGGCTATTGGTTATTGTATATCCCACCACAATACTCAGGGCGACGCCGCCGACAATTAAAGCCACAACTATCCGAAATGGCAGGCCAAAAACAGCTTTTTTATCATTGGCTAATCTCATACTCTAACTATTTTTATTCCTTCATTATCCACAAATTTATTATACCCACTTTTTACAACTTCAATTTTTAAATACACTTCATCATAGTTTTCTGGAAGCTTGCAATTGGAAACGCTGATGGTTGCCAATCCATCGCTATTCGTTTTCCCTGAGCCAAATCCATTTCCTGATATTGATACCTTTGCACCACTCACTGGATTATTTGTGCCTTTTTCATAAACATAAATATAGGCTTTAAATGAAATACCACTAACTTCTTCCTCACCTGTTGCATCTACAGGAACTGTGAAGCCATCATAGGTATTCCCGTTATACTCAATTTTTGAACATTCTACATCCATGTTTTTATTAACACTAACACCCCTTAATATAGCCAATATCGCCGCCAAAACAACTGCCGCCACCACAACAATGAGCACCAAACGCATTGGAAGCCCTTCTATACCTCTTTTATCTCTTATAAAGCCTCCCC
>CAZNGK010000098.1:0-6237 GCA_964572575.1 uncultured Thermoplasmatales archaeon
ACTGGAAATGATCCTGATGGCATAATAGTGAACTATACGTGGAATTTTGGAGATGGCACAATAAGCTATGAACAAAATCCAATACATAACTATTCAAAATCAGGAAAATATAACATAACCTTGATTATAACAGATGATGACGGAGATACAGATGTGATAGTAAAAACTATAAGTGTAGGGGAAAAGCGTATACCAGCTTTTGAATTTGTAATACTTTTACTTGCTATCAGTATTACATGGATCACTAGAAAAACAAAAAATAAGAGATAAAAAAACCTTCTCCTATTTTTGTGCAGCTATTTTCTATATCGCTTCAAATCAAAATCCTTAAAAATAGCATACATATTTGCAGTAATGGGAATAGAGGAAATAATTGAAAGCTATGGAAAGGATGTTTCTATAGCTACTGCATGTTCTCATTCAAGCTTGCAGATTTTTCATGGGGCAAGACAGGAAAAACTCAAAAGCATTGGCATTGCAATAAAAAGCATACCATCTTTCTATGATGCATTTCCTCTTGCAAAGCCAGATGAATTTTTAGTTGTAGAGGATTACAAGAGAATAAACGAGCTTGCAGAAAAATTTTATGAAAAGCATGCAATAATTATTCCTCATGGTTCTTTTGTTGAATACATGGGGGCAGAGAACTTTATGAAACTTGAGATACCAACTTTTGGCAATAAAGCAGTTCTGGAGTGGGAATCTAACAGGGAAAAGGAGAGGCAATGGCTTGAGGGGGCTGGGCTTAAAATGCCTGAAATAATTGATGATGCCCATGATATAAACAAGCCTGTTATAGTTAAATACTACGGGGCAAAAGGAGGTAGGGATTTTTTCATTGCAAAAGATTATGAAGATTTTAAAAGAAAAATAGACAAGAGCAAGCCATATATTATTCAGGAATTTCTTATTGGCACCCGCTACTACATTCATTACTTCTATTCTCCAATAAAAAAAGATGGATATAAAGTCGGCAAAGGTAGCCTGCAACTCCTTTCCATTGACAGGAGAGATGAAGCAAATATTGATGAAGCTCATCGCCTTGGCTCAATTTCAGAGTTAGAAAAAATGGGGATACAACCATCTTTTGTGGTAACAGGAAACATTCCTATTGTTATGCGCGAATCTTTGCTTCCAAAAGTTTTTGAAATGGGTAAAAGAGTGGTGGAAAAATCTTATGAACTTTTTGGAGGAATCATTGGTCCATTTTGTCTCGAGACTGTAGTCACAGATAAACTTGAAATTAAAGTTTTTGAAATATCTGCAAGAATTGTAGCAGGAACAAATTTATTCATTTCAGGCAGTCCATATGCAGATTTTATCCAGCCTGGCTTATCTACAGGCAGGAGGATTGCTCAGGAAATAAAAATGGCAATAGAAGAGGATAGGCTTGATGAAATTTTAACATGATGCATCTTATATTGGCTGATAGCGAACTGGAGCTAATGCCAGAAGAAATTAAAAAGAGGAAAATTTTATTGGATTCTTCCTTGCACCATTCCTTAATGAAAGGTTTAAAAGATTGGAAAAGAAGAGGGAGGCCAGATATTGTACATGTATTTTTGCTGATTGCCCAAGAATCGATATTGAATAGGAAGGGCTTACTAAAAACATATATTCATACAAGGAATGACGAGATTATTTATGTAAATCCAGAAATGAGAATTATAAAGAATTACAATAGATTTAAAGGCCTTATGCAACAACTTTTGATTCATGGAAAAGTGCCTTTAAAAGGGAAGTCTTTAATGGAGATGAAAAAGGCTTGATGAATTGCTTAATAAAATAAGAGCAAAAAAGATAGTTTTCAGCAGAAAAGGAAAAAGAAAAGCCTTGCAAGATGTATTCGAGGAAAATGTTGTATGCATTATTGGTGGTTTTCCTTCTGGCAATTTCATTTCTCCTGTAGAAAAATACACTGATGAGGTAATTAGCTTGCATGAAGAAATGCTTCCTGCATGGATTGTTGCAATGGAGGCGATAGTTGCATATGAAAACTTCATGAAATCTTCAATTCATTAAATATTTACTTTTGCTTTTTCTCTTTTTTATTAAATACTGTTGTAATGCATGCTAGAAACAAAATGATTTCAAAACTGGATATAATGCCACTTTTTGTTATTTTATTTTCCTTACCATGCACATCGTTTGAAATATTTTCCTGAAATATGACGCTATCTGATTTTTCATGCACATTTGCAATATTCATAGAATCAATGCTAATATCATCTGCAGAAATATCTGTCAAATCATTAATTACTCTTTCACGAGAAGAATTAATTTCATCTCCTATATAATACTCTGGCTCTGGATTATGGTATTTTCTTAGCTTTAAATTATCGAAAGCAATCTGGCTCCATTGTCCTTCTTTCTCACCACCACAGTAGAGTTCAAGTTTTATTTTAATTGATGTAGTAGTCATATTTGTTGTTATAGATGAGTTAAAATCATCTTCAATCCATGCTGGATCGTTTATTTCCTTCCATCTCATCCATGAATTGCTTATGTTGCATCCTAATGAAACGAAGGCATGAATGTTGCAGGTTCTTCTGCTTGTTCTTCCAAGTAATGTTGAATTTCCATTGCTATCATATAATTTAACATTTCCACTCCATCCTGAATATGAAGAAGCTATCCATTTACTTGCAGCTATAATATAGCTTCTCAATT
The DNA here is from genome assembly GCA_964572575.1 of uncultured Thermoplasmatales archaeon. Taxonomy (GTDB): domain Archaea; phylum Thermoplasmatota; class E2; order UBA202; family JdFR-43; genus VBQI01. The sequence goes on from CAZNGK010000098.1 coordinate 2,671, forward strand.
TGCCATCTTTGCTTTTTGGATATGGAGGATTATATTTTGTCCATGCATCATATTCCAGAATTGTTCCATTATATTCATCAAATGAGCTTTCGAAAGAATTCTTTGTTATTATGCTTATAGTTCTGCTGACTTCTTTTGTTCTCAAAAATAGCTTGCCATTGAGTTGATAAACTAAGCCTATGCCATCAGTATTTTTATCAATGTTCCATTTATCATTCCATACTCCATCATTGAAATCATCGAAGAATAAGAATGTTGCAGAGCCATTTGAAGCTGAGGTAGCATTAGGATTGCCATAGTATAACCAAGCTAATGTTTTATTGGCAGTGGTAATATTGTCAGCGAGCTCAACCCAAACATTTGCCCATTGAGCATCAACTTTGCGCTCAATCCAGTAATCGAGCTCTGTAGTATTATCGGCATATCTTATAAATCTTAGGTCGCTGAAATCTGGATTCATGTTGGCATCGTAGCTAATATTTAACAAAACTTGGTAATATGCTGGTGTTTTACCAGATGGAACCCATAAGTTTATGGGCTTTCTGCTTGTCCACACACTCACATTCTTCGATATGCTATCTGTTGCTCCATCATCATCTGTTACTGTTAATGTCACGTTATATGTCCCAGCATCTGCATATTGATGTTGTGGATTCTGCTCATAGCTTATTGCACCATCTCCAAAATCCCATGTGTAATTTACAATGGAACCATCTGAGTCAATGCTTTTGTCAATGAATGAGATAATGTCTACAGTGGTCGGATTTGGTGGAGTAAAGCCGAAGTTTGCAATAGGAGAATAGTTGGGATTTGTTAATGGATGCCGATCTGTATTATTACCTCCTGGAATAGAATAGGAAATATCTCCTAATCCATCTCCATTTATATCATATCCGGTATAATCATCCCAATAATTACCACCAAAATAATCTCCTCCAATGATATTGTAATCTTCACCATTCATTACATCCTTTTTGCTTGTATTCCATATATTATTGCAATTATCCCAAGCATTATTTGTGTTACCAAAAAAATAATTGTTATATATATAATTATAAGATGATGACTCTGTATAAATTCCTCCCCAACCTATGTTATTCATAATTCTACAATTGTATATTTTATTGTTTTCTGATGAATATATCCATATACCACTACCGTAAATACTAGAAGTAATGTTGCAATCGAGAATTGTGTTGTTATTTGATTTTTCAAGCCAGATATTCTGATAAAAACTGGAATCAATGCTGCAATTAGAAATTGTATTGTTGTTTGAAAAATAGACATGAATATTATTAAAATTGTGCCATATATTGCAATTAGAAATTGTATTGTTGTTTGAATATTGAAGCTTTATGCCATTACTCCAATAATCATCTGAGTAAATAATACAATCAGAAATCACGCTATTATTTGATTGCAAATCAATTTCTGCGTCTTCAGTGTTATTTCCGCTATTTATTATTGTAAATTCAATTATATTCACTCCATTAGCAATAACATAAACAACATCTTCATTTCCTCCTCCATCAATAATCGTTGCATTTTTATCTTCTCCAATTAAGCTTATTGTTTTATTTATAACAACATTTTCATAATATGTTCCATTATGAACATATACTGTTCCATTCTCAGCAACTGCATTTATTGCATCTTGGATATTATCGAAATGATCATATTGCCATCCTGATATTGATGCATTATAATCATCATCTACATAAACAATGGAAGGAATGGGGAGAATAACGAAACTCGTCACATCTGTATAATTTATATTTCCGGCAGTATCCATATAATAAATTCTCCACCCTATTTTCCTATCAGATATTGAGGAATTTTGCCATGTAAAGTTACTCCATTGCCATTCCTTATTTTCCTCCATTTTCATTGGAGAATTATACGATGTTAGATTAATCTGTTCTTCTCCACAGCCATTCCATGAAGGTTTAGTGGATGCATATTTTCCATATGCTGACCATACTGTATTTAATTTAATCTGCCCTAAATATTTTATTCCATTCCATCTATTTGGACCCCATACTAAAACATTATTTAAATTGTCATAATTCCAATAACTTAAATCCGCATTTCCAGCCACATTTTCATGATACCAGTGATGATCCACATCTGATGGTATGTTATCCGTTACATTATCCTCCCATAATTTGGTTCCGTTAATAGTAAATAAATACCCAGTGACTTTGGAAAAATTAAAATTAAGTTCCCAAATATAATATATGTTATATGAAAATGGGATAATTGCCCAATTAGAAAAGCTGATATTCTCTTCTGCCTCGGATAAAACTCTTAATGCCATATGAGTAGTATCCACCCCTGTTATATCCTCATCGCATGAAATGTCGATACAAAAGTCATTTTCAGGATTATAGTCACTATCTTCCTTTGCAAATCCTATACAAGCCCTTGCTCCATAATCATCAGGTGACCAACGCACAATTTTCATTTTTGTTACAAGTCTTCCTTCCATACCAAATATTGCTGTTTCGTTCTCAAAATATGATGTATCTGAATCGTATCCAGTTGGATCATTTCCATTCCTTGATTCCTTAACATATTGTGATGTATGGTTTACATCCCAAATTTCTATCCATTTCCATGTCGCTGTTCCATTGCTTTCTGATTTGGCAAGTGGATTCCCATAATACATGTATATAACATTATCTCCAGATGTTTTTATCCAGATATATGCATAATGGGAACCATTTTTAATTCCGATACTTTCAATCCAATATGGGAGAGATGTCATATTACCATCATAAAATCTGATATCAGAAAAATCTATTTTACAATGTCCTTCACAATCAACAGTTCCATTAGCTATGTCGTCATAACCATCTTCTCTATAAACTTTTAACATCATCTGATAATCTTCTATAGGATTACTTATATTCAATTGCTTGTAAAATTTCCATCCTGTAAAGTTATGCCATTCTCCACTTTCATTTGTCGCAAGCCATGCCCAATCTAAAGCAATATCATCTTTTCCCTGAGCATATAACAATATACTTTCTCCTGATACTACGTTTGTTTTATTTTGTCCCTGATTTTGCCATTCTGGCCTCATAATGATGCCTGAAGCGGCAACTTCATCTATATACCATTTATCGATTTCTTGACTGTCTCCATTGAAAGTGAATGCTATATAAAGTGATGGTAAACCGACTCCATGACTTTCTGTCAGTAAAACAGTTTCGTTTGCTGGCCCATATATTCCTGTTATTCCATTAAAAATCCAAGCATCATTCCATGTTGTGCCATCTGTGCTTGTCTGTACTTTTAAAGTATAGTTAGCATAACCATATTCCCATCCATCAATAAAGTGTTTAAAAGAGATGGTTAACTCCTGGAATCCAGTTGTATTTACTATTGTGTACAACCTAGTCTTTCCAATGAATTGTGGACTACAATAAAATTCTGCTTCTGGAGAAAAACCGCCTGCATGATTTGTATTACTCTGCTTCCAATTTTCAGTATGGCTATCTATTTGCCAACCATCTGGAGGAAAACCTTCATCAAAAGTTTCATATAACAGAAGCCATGGCTCAT
>CAZNGK010000099.1:0-6237 GCA_964572575.1 uncultured Thermoplasmatales archaeon
AGAGGTGTACTCTCTCATTCACCGATGGCTCAGTAAGAGAACAACCATTGTTTCAGCAGAGTGAAAGATTCATTCTGGCAGAAGCACTTGAGTGAGTATTTCGAGATAATTCGGCATCATCCTCGCAAATCACAGAGTTGCACAACATCAAAGAAGAAGGATTATATGGAGTTTGATCAATAGGTACCTAGGAATTTAAAATCAAAATGTGCCTTCCATAAATGGGTTTTATGCATGTTTTTTATGCGGCGATATCACGGGGGGTCCCTGTTTGTTTTTCGCATTTTAGGCAGGAATACAACATTTCACACACTTAAGTTGAGCTCAGATGGTTATAGAGGAATGGATTCTTCAGAGGATATCAAAAACAAGGGGATTTTCCGAAATTCGGAATTAAAATTTATTTTTTTAATGGTTCTATAAAGAAACAAGAAATTGATTCCTTCGATTTTATAATTTTTATTTTTCCTTCATGAACCCCATAGCTAATTACTAAGCATAACGAAATTGGAGATACATTATATCGGGCTATTATTCCTCCTTCATCTAATAAATCTATCTCTTGATATCTTTCGATTTTTTTAGCAATTTTTTTTCCATCTGATTTTGAAATTGATATATAGGTTGAGTCCGTATTCATTTGATCTTTTAAAAATGAAATTTTGAAAAGAATTTGATCACCTTCTTCCTTTTTTTCTAGATGCGGAGGATTAATAGCTAGAGTATATAATTCTGAAATTCCCTCCAAAAGCCATGAAGCATTTTTAATTGCCAACATGATTTGTTCTCTAACTTTTCTAAAATAATTTGGTTCATCCCTATGATGCGATCTTGTATCAAGACTAAAAATAATATTCAACGCATCAACAACTTCTTTTTTATCTCTACCTTTAAATGCTGGTTGAAAAATTTCTAACCAATTGTTTTTATAACTTATTATTTGTGCATATTCTCCACGTGAAAGATGATATAATTGGTTTGCTTTTGCGGTTGTCTGCAACAAATGTTTGCCCCTATTTCTATTTTTATCAATATTAGACCTTAAACCATCTGGAAGTCTTTGAAAGACAGTTCCATCACCATTGATAGAAAGTACTATATTAAACGATTTCCTAATTTCATTTTCGATAAGATTGCTTATCTCATCAATTGCATGTTGGAGTGCACCTGATTCAAAATAACATATAGTTCTAAATAAAATTTCTTTTTCTCTAAATCCAAGTTTAAGAGAGGCGATACTTGTTATCCCAGAACTTTTCAATAATGATAACATTGTATCCAAGATTATATTAATTCCATGACAATAGCTTTGGAAAAAGGCGCTTCGATCATCTGTACTCAAAGTTTCTGTTTTTATGACATGCTCTATTGATTCAGGAGATTCAATTCCAAGCCATGTTTTACGTGCCCAATCTTCTTCATCAATACCTGTTTCAGATGCTTTCTGCATCGCGAGAATCAATTCAGACATTCCCTTTTTACACAGTTCTAAGAGTTTCTCATCAGATAAAATAAATCCTTTCTGGATTTTCTTATGATATCGTAAAAAGGATTCTATTTGAGGAACTATTTCAGGCCATTCTGAACTCCATTTTTCGAGGATTCGTTCACATTTTATTGTAGGTTCATCTTTTTTACTGTCAACCACAATCTTCCTACTATCTGGGTCAATCGAAAAAGCTTTAAATATAACTTTTGCGGGAATACCATAATTATTCAACTCATTCAAAGCTACTAACATATCCGATGAAATTGACCAAGCAAAAGAAACACCTGATCCAAGATCTTTAGAAACCTTTTCGATAAGTTTTGCTTTCCTTAATGTCCAAAAAGCACCTTTATTCTTTAAAAATAATTCGTCTTTTTCAGTGATACTTCTGGATTCGTACATATTCAGCAAAACTTTCGAACATGCATTTCTTGAATTTGGTTTTCCAGACGTGATTTTTCTGAATAATTTATATTGGTCTGCAATTACTGATTCTCTCAAATACCTGTCAATTTTGTCGAAAGCTTCCATATCGATGTCCACAGATATTCCCGCTTGTTCAAATTCTCCTTTGCTGAGTCGAGGTACAATATACTTAATAAAATCTCTAAATGTGACATTTCCATTGGTGGAACTGCTCAGTTGAGCAAAAGCAAATTCAATTGTGCTTCTATCATAGAATATTGGGATCGCATCATCTAATCGAAATGCATTTATTCTAAGTTGGAGAAGTTTAAAAGCCTCATCAAAAGTTATTGGAGGGATTTCATCTATTCTTGTATATGAACCATGATAGGAAGAATCTGTTTCTAATGTTCTTTTCCAAAGAGGGGAACTAGCAATTATTATTCCAATGTTCAAGCCCCTATCTTCAAAATATTCGTGCAAATTTTGAAGTTGTTTAACAAACTCTAGGGAACTTTTTACTGTTCGATCTCCTTTATGTAACCCATCAATAAATAAAATAACTCCATCAGTTGAGTACTCCTTACACAGAATTTCCATACCTAAAGCAACGTTTGATCTGTCAATAGGTTGCCCTTCAGAGCGAGGGTCTACAAAAGATCTTTTTTTAAGAGCTAGTGAAATTTTTTCGTATATATTAATGTAAAGCTGCTCTCTAATGCTTTCCCAATTATCCTTAGGATCTAGGATAGTAAAAATTGGAAAAATTCTACTTTGACCCAATAAATGGGAAATATATTGAAATATAGTTGTTTTTCCCGATCCAAATTGCCCAGTAAGAATAATAGTCTGTCCAAATATCTCTTCAGGATGACGTGTAAGAGTTTTGACATATTTATCTAATATATCGGTTATTACAACTATGCTATCATATTTATCCTCAGGTATTTTTAATAAACCTCGATGAGATCCTGGAAAAGGATTACGTTCAAGACCGAGTCGTTCCCACCAAAATAAATTCCCTTTATCGGTTTCTATTTCACCTTCAGATTCAATTATCGTATCCTCAACTAGATTTTCAATGTCAGGTTCAGGCGGTAATTTATCCAACTCTGATTTTAGTTTCTTAATCGATATTAAATCTCTTTGCAGCTCTTTTTTTATAGATTCAATACTTTCCCTCTCTTTTGCTAGTTGTTTTTCCACTTCAAGTTTCGCTTCTTCTTTAAGCTTCTTTCCCATTTCGATTAAATATTCGTCATGAGAGAGATGTTTTAAATCTTCAGTTGGAAGAGCTGTAAATTTCTCTGTTTCTAACATATTTTCAAAATATTTCTTATCAACATGTTTCAGATATTTGCCAATAAATTTTGCCTCACATAGTTCTTCTAATTGTTCAACGCTTTTAATTTTTCCTAAATTAATCAGGTAATTTACAGTTTCATATGCAATTGTGTGATTATCAAATATGTCAGCTGATGAAACATGGTACTTAGAAAAGAATTTTTGTCTCAGTTTTTTTATGACTGCAGACTTATCGTCTTTTGAAAGTATTGTACAAATGTTTGCTTTTACAAATGTCCTTACTAAGGTATCTTTATTAGCCAAATTACCCCCTAAATACAAGTTCTATATAGATTATTCCTATAAAATTTTTTTGTTTTAACAGTGCTTCGGAATGTAACAGCAGAAGTACCAATTTTTGCTGATTTTTGCTTGGTCCCAGCAAAAATTTGATCATAAATTTTACATGGAATGTGAATGCAAAACACCTGTAAATACAAAGTAACGTTAAAATTTCTCTTCCTTTTAAATGAATTTACTATAAAGCCATAGTAAAACTCGGGAACATGCTTTTTTCTTCAGAAACATGGCGTGCAAAACCTTCTTATTAGATTTCTCCATTCAGATTATGGAATGCAGGAAGGAGGAAAATGCGGAGAACTGCAACTGCACCTATCCGGGATGCAGCAGGAAGGGTGTGTGCTGCGAGTGCCTGCACTACCACTGGAGCATGAGACAGCTGCCTGCCTGTCTTTTTCCGCCTGACGTGGAAAAAACATATGACAGGAGCATAGAGAGATTCATAGAGGTTTACAGGGAAAGAAGATGACTTTGATAGTAAGGAATCATCATAAGCAATTCAGGTTTTATCTTGGGGAAAAGCGGGCATGGCATAATACTGGGTTTTGAGATTGACTGGCGACCTGCCCCGTTGCTCAATACATAGGGGATGAAAAGAAAATAGAAATTATTATATGGGGCATAACATTCATTATATGAATGTTGAAAAGGAGAGTGGTATTGAAAATATTTGCTCTTCTTTTGATTTTAGTATTTCAGATTGCGCCTCCAGCATTCAACGGAGAAGGCGTTGCTCTCTCCTGCGCTAAACCATCTGAAAGAACATTGTATGTAGGTGGAGAGGGAGAGGGAAATTATAGCAAAATCCAAGATGCCATAGATGATGCTTCTAATGGGGACAGGGTTTTTGTTTATAGTGGAATCTATAACGAAAGCATAATTTTAGATAAATCGATAGATTTAATAGGAGAATGTAAAGAGAAAACCATAATAATCGCTCAAGGAAAAGATGGAATCAATATAACTGTAGGGGAAGCGGTTGTATATAACTTTACCATAAAAGATGTAATCTCACCTTATTTGGGAATTATGTTATACAAAACGACAAAGGATATAATTTCCCATTGCGATATATATAACAGTAAGGATGGCATAGGTTTGTTTTTTTCACATGGTAATGAGATTCTGGAATGCAGTATCTCAACTGATGGAGGAGGAATAATGTTGTGGCAGTCTGCCTTCAATAAAATAAAGAACTGTAATGTAATAAATACAACAAATAGCATGAGCTTGTTTGGTTATTTAACTTATGGAAATCTCATAACCAATAATAATTTCCTGAACAACCGATGGGACCCTGTTTTTGTAAATTCTTTGCATAACTGGTGGTTCCATAACTACTGGGACAATTGGAACATGTCTATTCCAAAAGCAATTTTTGGTGTAAATTTCATTTGGAATATTCAAATTCCCTGGATTCAATTTGACTGGATGCCTCGTTTATTTCCATATGGGGATGAAGAATGAAAAAAGCAGTCATCGTTGGGATTGTTTCCATGCTTTTTATGCCAGCAATGGCAATTAATGAAAATATGAATCATGTATCCTTTATCACTGATGGATACGGAAAAACGTTGTATGTGGGTGGCTCTGGACCAAACAACTACACAAAAATTCAGGATGCCATAGATGATGCAATGCCAGGAGACACAGTTTTCATTTATGACGATTCCTCACCATACTATGAACATCTGGTTATAGAGAAAAGTATAGGATTGATAGGGGAAAATAGAGATACAACTATAATTGACGGCAGAAATTCTTGCAAAAGTACAGTATCCATAAAATGGAATAATGTTTACATGAGAAATTTAACAATAAAAAACACACCCAGCAATGCAACTGGAGGAAGTGGGATAGGATTACATATCACCAGGTATAATGTTCTGATTTCCAACTGCAACATAATAAAAAATCGAGGAGCCGGGGTTATAATTAGTGACTCTCACAACGTCACAATAAAATCCTGTAATGTTAGTGATAACGGGGAAGTTCTTCTTGCGGGAGGGATATATATTTCCGGAGGAGCATCAAATAGAATATTAAAGTGTGAGATTTATTCAAATGATTTTGATGGTATAATACTGGATGAAACCAAAGGAAATATAGTAGAATCCTGCAACATCGCTCATCATGATGATTTTGGCATCCAGATTTCTTCCTCAATTGGTAATAAAATCATTCATTGCAACCTATCCGAAAGTTGGATAGGAATGTTCATTTGTGGTTCTTTTTTCAACAGTATTTTTTCGAATAATTTCTGTAATAATAAATACCATGCCACCTTTAGCAATGCCGGTTTAAATATATGGTTAAGAAATTACTGGGATAATTGGCCTATTCTTCTCCCAAAACCCATTTTTGGCATATGGTATCGGAATCCCTATCGCTTTTTTCTTCAATGGGTCAATTTTGACTGGATGCCCCGTTTGAGACCTTATGAATGGGATGCATAAAATGGATTTATATTCTCACCTTCCTCCCCGCCTCATTCCTCTTCCATCTTCCAAATTCGTCCATTGTGGCAAGTAGATTGCTATCGAAAACAGGTCCGTCTTTGCATACTCTATAACCATTGATGGAACATGAATCACATATTCCCACCCCGCATTTCATGTAACGCTCAAGGCTCGCCTGCATTGGTACCCCTTTCTCCATGCATAACTCCAGCATTTTCCTCATCATTATTTCTGGTCCGC
>CAZNGK010000100.1:0-6218 GCA_964572575.1 uncultured Thermoplasmatales archaeon
TTTCGAGAAGAAGATTTATGTTGAATTGATTTGCTCTTTTATCCAATTCTTTTTCAATTTGTTGCAAAATTTGTTCTTTTCCATGATACTTTCCTGTTTTTATTTCATCCTCAATTTTCCTTACTTTAGCCAGTAAATCATTGACAAATAGATTTTCTCTCATTCCATCAATTTTTTCTCTTACTTCTAATACTCTCTTCCTTGCATCATTATATATCTTTGCTCTTTCTCTTACACCTCCAATTCTTTCATCAAATTCTTTATATCTTTCTTCAAGCAGTTTGCATTTCTTTTCTAATTCTGCATATTTATTCAATGTTTCTTCTGAAACAGGAAGATTATTCAATTCTTTCAATTTTCCTTCCAGCTCATTTACCATAGATAAAATTTCATTTTTTTCCTCAACAATAGAGGAAGACATCATAAAATCCGGAATTTCTTCATCAATTTTAGAAATATTTTTTCGGATGGTTTGAAGAATAGAAGAAGTTTTAGAAATAGCAGAGGATATTTTTTTTGCTATTTCTCTTTCTTTTTTCCATTTTTTTATTTTTTTTGGCAAAATTAATAGAGTGATGAGAACAATAATGGCAGATATTGCCAAAGCGTATAGCCCGTAAGGTGGAGGAGGTGGGGGTATATAAACTGAAAGTTCTGATGATTTATCTCCCTCTCCAACAGCATTCACCGCACTTACTTTATAGTAATACGTTTTTCCCCTCTCTACATTTGTATCATTATAGTAAAGCTGGTTACCGATACTGTCGTAATAAGTTTCTTCTCCAGGAGATATTCCACGATAAATTTTGTATCCTGTTATTGTGGAACCGCCATCATCACTTGGAGAGGACCAGGTTAGATAGATATAACTACTACCTTTTTTGGCATTAAGATTGAGGGGTGGCGAGGGAATCGTAATTTCCTTTTGGAATGCGTATTTTAAATAAACATTATAGGCACTGGTATAGACTACATGCACCTTATTATTGCTATCTATAGCAATTGAGGAACCCATTCCAAGATTAGGATCCACAGTTTGAGTAATCCATTTACTTCCGGTCCAATATACATATCTCAGAGCTGATCCAGTAAAGTTTCTATAGCAGATATGAGGGCAATCGTTCTTATCTATTTCAATGGAGCAGTCTTCAAATCCAATCTCACTAGAACGTGAGAGAATCGTTTGAATATTCCAACTGTTTCCAACTCGATATGCATATTTTAGTTCCACTCTACTTGTAGCTCTATATACAATATGTGGATGATTGTATTTATCTACTGCAATTGATATGCCAGCAGGATTTCCAAGATATACTCCATTATCACCATCTTCGATTTTTTCTACGTGCCATGATGTTTCGTTCCAGCCAATATACGCATAATATACCCTATTCATTGCATCATATAAAGCAATATGTATGCCATTTCTCTCATCTATTGTTAGTGCAAAATTGTCTACCCATAAAGCAAAAATTGTTTGAATATTCCAACTGTTTCCAACTCGATATGCATATTTTAAGTTCATAGAGTTCGGGTCTATGAAGAAAATATATACATTATTATACCTATCTATTGAGAGGTGAGTAACGGCAGGTTGACTAGTTTCTCCATAAAACCCCATATTTTCAATTGTTTCAATTTTCCAATTATCTCCAGTCCAGTATGCATATTTTATAGCTCCATCTGCAAAATAACTTATGTGGGGCCTATTATTGCTATCTAAAGCGATAGAATTACTTAGTGCTCCTTTATTTATATCTTCAATTGTTTCAATTTTCCAATTATCTCCAGTCCAGTATGCATATTTTATAGCTCCATCTGCAAAATAACTTATATGTGGTCCATCATAGGAGTCTAAAACCAAGGAGCCATCCATCCCATTAACATCAACTGTTTGTATATCCCATGTTATATCCGCATCAACATTAAAACTCAAGAATATAAATCCAAAAATAATTTCTGATATTACTACATACCTATTAAGAGATTTGTTCTTCATTCTAACCACACATCCATTGGTTGAATTCCTTCATTTCTTGCTTCCGGAATGAAAATAATATCCTTGATTTCTTGTGTTTCCATTTCCTCTTTTCCTTTTTCTACCGCAATGAGGAAATCTTCAGATGGAATTAAAGTTGTTTCAACTGGAATGATTGGGTAATCTTCCATATGGATCAAATTTTCATTTATTGTTCTTAATAACTCATTTTCTTCTTCAATTTTTGCTGGCAAAATCACTCCTGCTATTGCATGGTTTTCAAATAAAATTATTGCAGGATACATATTCGCAGCTTCTATCGCAGAGGCAAAAGTGATGGCAAGTTCTATGCAATTGCCACTCTCCTCCTCTATAACTTCCTTGGGTAACCTTATTCTCTGATATTCTTTAAATAGGGATAGAGGAGTGCTTATATATCTTATACCATAATTTTTTAAAGCATTATATACTCCCCACAACTGCAAAATTGTATATTCTATTCCATTTTGATGTCCACAAATTGCACCCTCAATACCTGCCAATTTTTCTATTTCCTCTGCAGCATCCCTTAAAAGCATTCCTTCTATCAATTTTTCTCTTGGAGTTACCCATGCTGCTATGTATTTTCCTCCAATTATCCAGGGCATATCTCTATATGGTAATACAAGCACTTCAACACTTTTCACCCATCTTTCTCCATTCTCGACATCAATTCCATATTTTAACTGACATTCTTTTTCTTTATTCAACTGAGAAAAAATACCTTTTTTAAGAGAAGGTCTTATATTTAATTCTTTTTCTTCAAACATTCCCAATTTTATTTTCTCTTCATACTTTTCTGTTACATCTTCAATTTCAGCATATACCTTTACTTTAACTTCATAATGGGTTTTATTTCTTAATTTTATATCCATTATAGAAGGAAGTTGTCTATAAAGTCCACTCGGAATAATATCAATATGATCAACATTAACAGAAACTTTTTTGGAGACAGTGAATTTTATTTCTCCTATGGAATCATCTGTTAATCTATTTCCACAGATCGGACAGACTTCGACCCAGTCTAGAAGGAGCTCACCACAAGATGGGCATCTTTTCATTTATCAGTGCCTCCCCTCCTAATTTCCCCTTTGCAATATGGACAGTATATGCTAGTTGAAGGGATGTAATTGCCACAGTATGGACATTTTATGGTATTTTCCTCCTGTCTTCTTCCTCCTCCTGTTATTGCTTCTATCTTTTTTATTTCTTTTTCATCTTTTTCAAGAGCAAAATTTTTCTCTGTTTGTTGGGCATCTTTATATACTTTAAGTGAATATGCTGCTTCTTCTGCTTTTGCTTTTGCCTCAGTTTTCTTCACATCTGCTTCTGCTTCTATTTTTTTCTTTGGAATTTCTACCTCTTTTCCATATTTTATTTCCTGCTCAACCTTCTTTCCTTTTATATCAACTATTTTATCAAGAACATCTACTTTGTGTTTGAGTTCTTCTTGCTCTCTTTCTAATTCTTTTCTTTTAGCCTCTTCTTCAAGTTCCATCTGTTTTCGTTTAATATATTCTTCCGCATCTGCCATCAATATTAATCGTTCTTTCTCGCCCAATGTTTTTATACGCCTTATCCTTTGTTCCAGTTCAATCAGGGATAAAGCATGTTGCGTATCTCCCAGTTCCAAATCTCTCTCAAAATCTTTTACTATTTTCTGGAGTTCTATTTCATGCTGTACAATTTCTTTTTCAAGATCATATTTATTAAATACTTCCAATGTTTCTATTTGATGTTCCAATCTCATTTTTTCTTTTTCTATTTCAGTTGCTGTTTTTAAATCACCCACTCTTTTAAAAAATTCAATGTCTCTCTCCTTCTGGGCTATTTCTGCTTCAATTGCTTTTCTCATCACCTCTTCATATGCATTTTTGCTAAATTCGATATTAAATGTTATTATTTCTATTCCATACTCCTTCCAGTATTCCCTCAATGAATTTATTGTTTCATTTACAAGGAGCATTATGTCTCCAAGTTTTTCATGAAAATCTTTTGCTTTATTTTGTGAGATAACATTCACATTGACCAATGTTTTTACATCAGATTCCAGTTTGTTAGTTATATCTGCCCATGTTAACTCCTTCATCATTACATCTTTTTCATATCGTCCACGCTTCCATATCCAACCACGTATCCTCCATTTTTCATCTGGAATCGTTGTCCCTTTCATTAGATTAATGACCCTTACACCATTTTCCGGAGAAACCCTCAATGTAAACTCAATTTTTCCAGCAACATGAACTCTGTCAGATGAATATCCATCAAATGGTATGGAAACCTTATTTGGGCGTGTATCTATTATCAATAATTGTAAATCTTCTCCTCCACCAAATCTTCTTAAAATGCGTTGCCATACTCCTCCAAGTTTTGTTAATTTTTCTTGAGTTAAAATTTCTTCTATTCTCCCATCTTTTATTACTATAGCATATTCGGCAGGACCAATCACTGCTTCCTTGAAAAGACCAGAATATTTTAAAACAAATTCTTTGGTTATCCATTGAGCAACTACATCATTTCTCCCCCCAAATATTATCATTTTGTCACCTCTCCTAAACAATTTTTTGTATAAAAATTTTTGTTCATTCCATTGCCTCCAATTCTTTTATTATCCTTTTTGCCAGCGGTGCCAAAGTTCTTAATTTTTTATCCTCGCTGTGTTTTAAAAATTCATACAATTCCATATACATTTTTTTCACCTCCTCCATTTTTCCATTTTTAACCAGCTCTTCTATATTTTTTCCCTCCTCAACCTCCTCTTTTTCTTTCAATAACTTTCTCAATTCCATTTCTTCTCTCCTCATTTCCTTTTCATACAATTTTCTGTGTTTTTCCATCTCATCTAAAGCATTTTCCAGCAAATTATGTCTTCCAAGGATCATCGCTTTTCTGTATGAAATTTCAGAGTTTAATGGAACAATTTGGGATGCTTTTTCATACATTTTATAGGCATCAACATCTCTTCCTTTCCTCTCCAATTCTTTCGCAGCAATAATAAGATCCAAAAATTCATCCATTTTTTCATTTCTATCTTTTTCGATCTCTTTTTTATCTTTATATTCAAAAACAATATCGAGAATCCATGTTTTCCTCTCTTTATTTTTTTCTTCCCATGTCTCTTTCAAACTCTTTCCATCTACTTTTATATGTCCCAGCATTTCATTTATCTTTTCCCATCCCTCTTCGCTCGGATAGTAGGTGGGTCTTCCACTGCCTCTTGCCTCAAAATATTTGCTCTGCAAAACTTTCCATATTGTGCCAGCATTTATTTCTTTCCCCTTATATGCTTCTATAACCCGTTTTATTTCCACCAATCTCGCTCCTTTTTTGGCGGATTTTGGTTCTTCTGAGTTATCTCTGGTATTTATCTCATAAAGATAGAGAAGAGCCATAGAAGCATCTTTTTTTGCCTCCTCCATACCCATATCATATTCTTCTTTCATAATTCACCTCCATTTTTAAAATTCGCGACAATAACCGCTACATTATCTCTACTGCCATTCTCCATTGCTTTATCATATAATTTTTTACACGCTTTTTTTGGAGTATTATTCCTAACTATCCTTGCTATATCCTCATCTCTCACATAATCAGTTAGTCCATCAGAGCACAGTAGCAATATAGAATTTTTTACATCCTTCTCATACATATCAACATTAATTTTTTCTTGCGTTCCTACGACTCTGGTTACAACATTTTTTTGTGGATGACCAAATCCTTCTTCTTCACTTATCACTCCTTTATCTATAAGATTCTGCACCAAACTATGATCTTTTGTCTTCCATATTCCATCATTTATTATGTATGCTCTGCTGTCTCCAACATTGGCTATGATGACTTTTCCATTTTCATGAATCAATGATGCCACCATTGTTGTTCCCATATCAGTTCTTTTCTTTTCATTTTTTAGAAAAATCTTTTTATTTGCTTCCTCAAATCCCTTTGCCAAACCTTCCTCACCATATCTTTTTATGGATTTTTTTAACTCATTTATAGCCATTTTACTTGCTTCTTTGCCTCTAGCATGCCCTCCAAGCCCATCCGCCACAGCAAAAACATAAAAATTTTTTATTTTCTTTGCAATAAATGCATCCTCATTCACCGCTCTTACACCTTTATTGGATAGAGCATAATATTTCATCTCCTCCTCTCCAATTCATTTTTAAATTCCAATGCGGATTGATATCTTTCCTCCTTATTT